>NZ_SSXI01000279.1 GCF_004803405.1 Nocardioides sp.
GCCTGGTGCGGCGCCGACGCCTGGACCGGAGGGGCGGGTGTCGGTGGGCCCGGCGCCTGCGGGGCGGTCAGGACCGTCACCACGACCGGCTCCCCCACCGGTCCCCCGAGGTGCAGGCTCACCGGGCCGCCCCTCAGCGGCAGCCGGGTGATCTGTTGGCCGGCGACGAAGGTGCCGTTGCTGCTCGCGTCGACGACGACCCAGGTCTCGCCCTCGACCTGGACGAACGCGTGGTGGCGCGACGCCCGCGCGTCGGTGACCGGGACGTCGCAGTCGAGCTCACGGCCGATCACGACCCGGGGACCGTCGAACGTCCTGGTCGTGCCCGCCCACTGCACCTGGAGTCGGTCCACGTCGGAACCCTAGGCGATCAGCGCCAGTCGGGACCCGCGGTGTCGTCGACCTCGTCCATCTCCAGCTCCGGCACGTGGGCCTTGGCGCCGCGACTCGAGCTCCACAGGCTGCCGACCGCCGTGACCACCAGGGTCACGATGATCACGCCCAGGCTGAACAGCGACGAGATGTCCGGCGCGGCGGTGACGTGGTGCCCGTCGTTGATGAAGGGCAGCTCGTTCTCGTGCAGCGCGTGCAGCACCAGCTTGACGCCGATGAAGGCGAGGATGAACGCCAGACCGAGCGAGAGGTAGACCAGCTTCTGGAGCAGCCCGCCGAGTAGGAAGTAGAGCTGCCGCAGGCCCATCAGGGCGAACACGTTCGCGGTGAAGACGAGGTACGGCTCCTGGGTGATGCCGAAGATCGCCGGGATCGAGTCGAGCGCGAACAGGATGTCGGTCACGCCCAGCGCGATGATCACGATGACCATCGGCGAGACGAAGCGGACGCCGTTCTCGTGGTACCAGAGCTTCAGGCCGTGGTACGCCTCGCCGACCCGCATGTGGGTGCGGGCGAACTTCACGACCGCGTTGTCCTCGGGGTGCTCGTCCTCGTGGCTGCCGTAGGACTTCACGAGCTTGAACGCGGTGTACACGAGGAAGGCGCCGAAGATGTAGAAGACCCAGCTGAAGTTCTGGATCAGGGCGTAGCCGAGGGCGATGAAGATGCCACGGAACACCAGCGCCAGCACGATGCCGACGAGCAGAGCCTCCTGCTGGTACTTCCGCGGCACCTTGAGCGCCGCCATCAAGATGATGAAGACGAACAGGTTGTCGATGGAGAGCGAGTACTCCGTCAGCCACCCGGTGTAGAACTCCACGCCGTAGGCGGTGCCGTGATGGAGCAGGATGAAGAGGCCGAACGCGACTGCCGCACCGACGTAGAACGTCAGCGCGACGGCGCACTCCTTCATCGTCGGCTCGTGCGGGTCGCGCGCGATGACCGCGACGTCGAAGAGCAGTACGCCGACGGTGGCGGCGATGGTGATGGCCCATTCCAGGGTGGTGACGTCCACAGGCAGAGTTCCTTCGTGAGGGTAGGAGGATCGCCCGAGGTCTCTTCCGCCGCCTGCCTCGTCGGGCTGCGACCTGCGGGACCGGAACGGACGTCGTCGTCCGCTCGTGATGACGAGCCCGCAGCGAAGGAGTACTCCCCTCTGGTGGCCACATCCTCCCATGGCTCCCCTGCGGGGCCCGAATCGGCTCAGGGCAGGCCGGTCACCCGCGACATCGTGGCGAGCTTGGCGCCGGTCTCACGCACCTCCGAGGCCGGGTCGGAGCCGGCGACGATGCCGGCGCCTGCGAAGAGCCGCAGCCGGTTGCCGTCGATCACCGCGGCGCGGATGGTCACGGCGAACTCGCCGTTGCCCTCGCCGTCGACCCACCCGACGCAGCCGGCGAAGTAGTCGCGCAGGTCGCCCTCGAGATCGGCGATCACCTGGTTGGCCGCCGCGGTCGGCACTCCGCCGACCGCCGGCGTGGGGTGCAGCAGCTGGGCGAGGTGGAGCGCGCTCAGGCCCTCCTCACCTGCGGCGAGGCGGGCCCGGATCGGCGAGGCGAGGTGCCAGACGGTGTCGGTGGACAGCAGCTCCGGCGCCGCCGGGTGCTCGACCTCGACACAGACCTCCTTCAGGGCGTGCACGATCGCATCGACGACGAAGGCGTGCTCCGCGAGGTCCTTCGCCGAGTCGAGCAGGGCGCGGGCCCGGCGATCGTCCTCCGCGGGGTCCTCCGAGCGCGGCACCGACCCGGCCAACGGGGTGCACGTGATCAGGGTGCCCTCGCGCCTCACCAGCAGCTCGGGGCTGGCGCCGAGCAGTACCGGGCCACCGTCGGGACCGTCCTCGGCGTCCGCGCCGATCAGGGGGATGCTGAACACGTAGCGGCCGGGGCGGGTGACCAGCAGCCGGTCGATGATCTCGGCGGGCGCCAGGGGCGGGTCGCTCACCACGTCGAGGCAGCGTCCCAACACCACCTTGCGGAGGGTGCCGTCCTCGATCTTGGCCAGCGCGGCCTCGACCATGCCTGCGTACTCCTCGGCCGCAGGGAACTCGGTGACCTGGTAGGTCCGCTCGGCGCCGGCGCGGGAGCCGGCGGGGCGTCGGAGGGCGTGCTCGGACCCGATCACCTGGTGCGCCAGCCCCGGCGCACCGGGCGCGAAGGACAGCGCCGCCAGCGCCCTCTCACCGGGCGCCAGGGCCGCGACGATCGCGTCCGCCCACGCGCGGTCGGCACCGTCCGGGGTCTCCCAGGTGCGCAGGACCCGGCTGGCGACGTACGCCTCCTCGCCGGAGGCGAAGAGCAGCGGACGAGCGGCCAGGGCTGCAGGGGTGATCGGTTCCCGCGCCACGTGGCTCAGCCTAGTCCTCGCCCCCGTACGGCGCGCCGAGCTCGGCCAGCCGGGCGCGGCCGCCGTCCTCGGCGGTGAGGACCCAGGCGCCGTTCTCGGTGAGCGCGAAGGTGTGCTCGTAGTGCGCGGCCCACGACCCGTCCGAGGTGACCACCGTCCACTGGTCGTTGGCCACGTCGGTCTCGAACGTGCCGAGCGTGACCATCGGCTCCACGGCCAGCGCCAGCCCGGGCTTGAGCCGAGGCCCCCTGCCTGCGCGGCCGTAGTTCGGCACGTCCGGCTCCATGTGCATCGAGCTCCCGATGCCGTGGCCGGTGTAGCCCTCGACGATCCCGTACTCGGTGCCGTCGGCCTGGTCGTTGACGTAGGACTCGATCGCGTGCGAGATGTCCCCGACCCGCCCGCCGAGCCGAGCGGACGCCAGGCCCCGCCACAGCGACTCCTCGGTGACCCGCATCAGCTCGGCCACGTCCGGGCGGACCTCGCCGACCGCGACCGTGATCGCGGCGTCGCCGTGCCACCCGTCGACGATGGCGCCGCAGTCGATGGAGACCAGGTCGCCCTCGGCGAGCACCTGGGCTCCCGGGATGCCATGCACGACCTGGTCGTTCACGGAGGTGCAGATGCTGCCGGGGAAGGGCGGCTCGCCGTACCCGAGGAACGACGGGACCGCACCCTGGTCGCGGATGGTCTCCTCCGCCAGGGCGTCGAGGTACGCCGTGGTCACCCCGGGCCGTACGGCGGCACGGAGCCGCTCGAGCGTGCGACCGACGACCAGGCCGGCCACGCGCATCGCGCGGACCTGCTCCAGGCTCTTGATCTCGAGCCGGTGGTCGCCGAACAGCACGCGGGCGGCGGTCAGCTCTGGGGCACGGAGTCGAGCGCGGCGAAGATCCGTTGCTGGACCTCGTCGATCTCTCCCATGCCGTCGACCTCGACCACGAGGCCGCGGGTCGCGTACACCGCGATCAGCGGCTCGGTCTCCTCGGCGTAGACCTCCAGGCGGCGGCGGATGACGTCCTCGGTGTCGTCGGCACGACCCTCGATCTCGGCGCGCCTGAGGAGCCGCTCGACGACCGCCTCCTGGTCCACCGTCAGGCAGAGGACGGCGTCGAGCCGGTGGCCGGTCGCCGCGATCATGGCGTCGAGCTCCTCGACCTGCGCGACCGTGCGCGGGTATCCGTCGAGGAGGAAGCCGTCCTGGGCGTCCGCCTCGGCGATCCGGTTGCGCACCATGTTGTTGGTGACCGCGTCGGGGACGTACTCCCCGGCGTCCATGTAGCGCTTGGCCTCGACGCCGAGCGGCGTGCCCTGCGCGACGTTGGCCCGGAAGATGTCGCCGGTCGAGATCGCCGGGACGCCGAAGTGCTCGGCGACGGCCGTCGCCTGGGTGCCCTTGCCGGCCCCAGGGGGGCCCATGATGAGAAGACGCATAGCGCTACCGCAGGAATCCTTCGTAGTTGCGCTGCTGGAGCTGGCTCTCGATCTGCTTCACCGTGTCGAGGGCGACACCGACCATGATCAGGATGGACGTACCACCGAACGGGAAGTTCTGGTTGGCGTCGATCAGCACGAACGCGATCAGCGGCACGAGCGAGATCACACCAAGGTAGAGAGCGCCCGGCAGGGTGATGCGGGAAAGGACGTAGGACAGGTAGTCCTGGGTCGGCTTGCCCGCCCGGATTCCGGGGATGAAGCCGCCGTACTTCTTCATGTTGTCGGCCACCTCTTGCGGGTTGAAGGTGATCGACACGTAGAAGTAGGTGAAGAAGATGATCAGGCCGAAGTAGGCGGCCATGTGGATTGGGTGCCCCTGGTCGACGAGGTACTCGTTGACCAGGCGGATGAACCGGTTCGGGTCGTTCTGGTTGAACTGCACCGCCATCGCCGGCAGGTAGAGCAGCGAGGAGGCGAAGATGACGGGGATGATGCCGGCCTGGTTGACCTTCAGCGGGATGTAGGTGGAGCTGCCGCCGAACATCTTGCGGCCCACCATCCGGCGGGCGTACTGCACCGGGATCCGGCGCTGCGCCTGCTCGATGAAGATGACCGCCCCGACGATGACGAGACCGATCGCGATCACGATGCCGAACGTCCACCAGCCCTGGCTGATCTTGACCTGCCACAGCGACGCGGGGAACGTCGCCACGACCTGGGTGAAGATCAGGATCGACATACCGTTGCCGATGCCGCGCTCGGTGATCAGCTCACCGAGCCACATGATCACCGCGGTGCCGGCCGTCATGGTCACGACCAGGACGAGGAACGTCTTGGTGTCGTCACTGTGCAGCAGGGGGAACTGCGTGTTGTCACAGCCCTGCAGCAGGTTGCCGGTGCGCGCCAGGGCGACGATGCCAGTCGCCTGGAGCACGGCGAGGCCCAGCGTGAGGTACCGGGTGTACTGCGTGATCTTCGTCTGGCCGGCCTGACCCTCCTTCTTGAGGGCCTCCAGCCGCGGGATCACCACGACGAGCAGCTGCAGGATGATGCTCGCGGTGATGTACGGCATGATGCCGAGCGCGAACACGGTCAGCTGGAGCAGGGCACCGCCGGAGAACAGGTTCACCAGGCTGTACAGGCTGGCGTTCTCGCCACCCTGGACGACGTCGATGCACCGCTCGACGTTGGCGACATGCACGCCCGGAGCTGGAATCTGCGAGCCGGCCCGGAAGATGACGATGATCATCAAGACGAACAGCAGCTTGCGCCGCAGGTCCGGAGTCCGGAAGGCGTTCACGAACGCGCTGAGCACTCAGTCCTCTTTCCTACTGGTGGCCGCATCCTGGGGGACGGCACGGGAGCGGGCCCGATCTGGCCGAGCGGCCGCCGGAAGCCTAACAGGCAGTCCGTGACGGCTGGTGACGATGTGGGACCGGAACCGTGAGGGGCGCGGCCGCCGGCTGCTGCCGGTCGCCGCGCCCCTCACGTTCAGGCACTCACAGGACCGTGACGGTCCCGCCAGCGCCTTCGATCTTCTCCTTGGCCGAGGTCGAGAACGCGTTCGCGCTCACGGAGACCTTGACCGAGAGCTCACCCTGGCCCAGCACCTTGACGGGCTGGCCCTTGCGCACGGCGCCACGGGCGACGAGCGTCTCCGGGGTGACATCGCCACCATCGGGGAAGAGCTCGTTGATCTTGTCGAGATTGACGACCTGGAAGGTCACCTTGAACGGGTTCCGGAAGCCCTTCAGCTTCGGGAGCCGCATGTGCAGCGGCATCTGGCCACCCTCGAACGCGACCGGCACCTGGTAGCGGGCCTTCGTGCCCTTGGTGCCACGGCCGGCGGTCTTGCCCTTGGAGCCCTCACCGCGACCCACACGGGTCTTGGCGGTCTTGGCACCCGGGGCAGGGCGCAGGTGGTGGAGCTTCAGCGTCATTGTCACTCGCCTCCGACGACCTCGACCGTCACCAGGTGACGGACGGTGTGGACCATGCCCCGGATCTCGGGACGGTCCTCCTTGATCACGACGTCGCCGATCCGCTTCAGGCCAAGGCTGCGCAGGGTCTCGCGCTGGTTGGCCTTCGTGCCGATCTTCGACTTGGTCTGCTGGACCTTCAGCTGTGCCATCAGACCGTCACCGCCTCGGGGCCACCCTTGGCGGCGGCCGCAGCGGCCTCACCCTCGGCCTTGGCCTTGAGCAGTGCCGCCGGGGCGACGTGCTCGACGGGCAGACCACGACGCGCGGCCACGGCCTCCGGCTGCTCCAGCATCTGGAGCGCCGCGACGGTCGCGTGCACGATGTTGATCTGGTTCGACGAGCCCAGCGACTTGCTGAGCACGTCGTGGATGCCGGCGCACTCCAAGACGGCGCGCACCGGGCCACCGGCGATGACACCGGTACCGGGGGCGGCCGGCCGCAGGAACACGACTCCGGCAGCCTTCTCGCCCTGGACCGGGTGGGGGATGGTGCCCTGGATACGGGGGACGCGGAAGAAGTTCTTCTTCGCCTCCTCGACGCCCTTGGCGATCGCCGCAGGCACCTCCTTGGCCTTGCCGTAGCCGACGCCGACCAGACCGTCGCCGTCACCGACGACCACGAGGGCGGTGAAGCTGAAGCGTCGACCGCCCTTCACGACCTTCGCGACGCGGTTGATGGCGACAACTCGCTCGACGTACTGGCTCTTGTCGGCGCCGCCGCGGCCGCCGTCACGGCCACCACGGCCGCCACGGTCGCCGCCCGAACGCTGTCCGCGCTGGGGTCCGCTCATGATTTCTCCTCAGTCCTGTTCGCGGTCAGAAGGTCAGGCCGCCCTCGCGGGCGCCATCTGCCAGGGCCGCGATGCGACCGTGATACTTGTTGCCGGACCGGTCGAAGACGACCGACTCCACGCCGTTCTCCTTGGCGCGGGCAGCGACCAGCTCGCCGACCTTCTTGGCCTTGGCGGTCTTGTCGCCCTCGAACGAGCGAAGATCGCCCTCGAGGGTCGAGGCAGACGCCAGGGTCTTGCCGACCAGGTCGTCGACGACCTGGGCGGTGATGTGCTTGGACGACCGGGTGACCACCAGGCGCGGACGCTCGGCGGTGCCGGAGATCTTCTTGCGACCACGGACCTGGCGACGCAGTCGCGAGGACGCGCGCGTCGAGAGGTTCCGCTTGTGCTTGAGGGTGATCGCCATGGTCACTTACCAGCCTTTCCGACCTTGCGGCGGACGTGCTCGCCGGAGTACCGGACACCCTTGCCCTTGTACGGCTCGGGCTTGCGCAGCTTCCGGATGTTGGCGGCGACCTCGCCGACCAGCTGCTTGTCGATGCCCTGCACTCCGAGCTTCGTGGGGCCGTCCACCTGGAAGGTGATGCCCTCGGGAGCGTCGAAGATGATCGGGTGCGAGTAGCCGAGCTGGAACTCCAGCTGGGTCGGGCCCTTGGACAGGACGCGGTAGCCGACGCCCACGATCTCGAGCTTCTTCTCGTAGCCCTCGGTGACACCGACGACCATGTTGTTGATCAGCGTGCGGGACAGGCCGTGGAGCGACTTGGAGACCCGCTCATCGTCGGGGCGCTGGACGTCGAGGACGCCGTCACCCTTCTCGACGGTGATCGGGGGAACCACGGTGTGGCTGAGGGTGCCCTTGGGACCCTTGACCGTGACGGTGGCTCCGTCGATCTGGACATCCACGCCCGCGGGGACCGGGACGGGGAGCTTGCCGATGCGCGACATTCTTCTCTCTCCTTTCCCTTGTCACCAGACGTAGGCGAGGACTTCCCCACCCACGCCCTTCTGGTTGGCCTGGCGGTCGGTCAGCAGCCCCTGGCTCGTCGAGATGATCGCGACGCCGAGGCCACCGAGGACCTTGGGGAGCCCGGTGCTCTTCGCGTAGACGCGCAGGCCGGGCTTGCTGATGCGACGCACGCCGGCGATCGAGCGCTCGCGGTTGCGGCCGTACTTGAGCGTGATGGTCAGCAGGCGGCCGACGCCGTTCTCGTTGTCGGCCACGCTGAAGGAGGTGATGTAACCCTCCTGCTTGAGGATCTCCGCGACGCCTTCCTTGAGCTTGCTGTACGGCATCGTCACAGCGTCGTGGTACGCCTGGTTGGCGTTGCGCAGACGCGTGAGCATGTCTGCGATCGGGTCAGTCATCGTCATGATGTGTTTCCTTCTGCTGTGGTTTCCGCCTGCTCGTCGAGCGACGGACCTTCAGCGGTTGTACTGAAACTTGAGTGAGGTCCTGATCACCAGGAGGACTTGGTGACGCCGGGCAGCTCGCCGCGGTGGGCCATCTCCCGCAGGCAGATCCGGCACAGGCCGAACTTGCGGTAGACCGCCTTGGGACGGCCGCACCGCTGGCAGCGGGTGTAGCCCCGAACCGCGAACTTGGGCTTACGGGCGGCCTTGACCTTGAGCGCAGTCTTCGCCATGTGAGTTCTCCTTACCGCTCCGCGAACGGGAAGCCGAGCTGCTTCAACAGCGCCCGTCCCTGCTCGTCGTTGGTCGCCGTGGTGACGATGGTGATGTCCATGCCCCGCTGACGATCGACCTTGTCCTGGTCGATCTCGTGGAACATGACCTGCTCGGTCAGACCGAAGGTGTAGTTGCCGCGGCCGTCGAACTGCTTCGGCGAGAGACCGCGGAAGTCGCGGATTCGCGGAAGGGCCAGGGACAGCAGGCGGTCGAGGAACTCCCACATGCGGTCGCCGCGGAGCGTGACGTGGGTGCCGATCGGCATGCCCTCGCGCAGCTTGAACTGCGCAATGGACTTGCGGGCCTTGGTCACGGCCGGCTTCTGGCCGGTGATCGCGGTGAGGTCGCGGATCGCGCCCTCGATCAGCTTCGAGTCACGCGCAGCCTCGCCGACGCCCATGTTGACCACGATCTTCACCAGACCGGGGACCTGCATGACGTTGGGGATCTCGAACTCGGTCCGCAGGGCCGGGAGGATCTCCTCGCGGTACTTCGTCTTGAGCCGGGGGGTGACCTTCTCGGCCACATCGACAGTGCTCTCGGACACTTTAGATCTCCTTCCCGGACTTGCGGGAGATACGGACGCTGCGCGTCGAGGTGTACTCCGAGCCGTCAGGGCGACGCTTGGTCACCTCGACCCGCTTGTAGCCGACCTTGGTCACGCCGTCGTCCTCGACCAGCATCACGTTGGACACGTGAATGGGGGCCTCGGTGGTGATGATCCCGCCAGTGTTGCCGGCGCGACCGCCCTGGTCGACGACCTTGGTGTGCTTCTTGATCCGGTTGACGCCCTCGACGATCACGCGCTGCTCCTCGCGGATCACCTTGATGATCTTGCCCTCGGCGCCCTTGTCCTTGCCGGCGATGACCTTGACGGTGTCGCCCTTCTTCACGTGCAGGTTGGGCTTCTTGCGAACCTGCTCGGACTTCTTGCGGACAGCCATCACAGCACCTCCGGCGCCAGCGAGATGATCTTCATGAACTTCTTCTCCCGCAGCTCGCGGCCCACCGGGCCGAAGATGCGGGTACCGCGCGGCTCGCCGTCGTTCTTGAGGATCACGGCGGCGTTCTCGTCGAAGCGGATGTAGGACCCGTCGGGCCGACGGCGCTCCTTGACGGTGCGCACGATGACGGCCTTGACGACGTCACCCTTCTTGACGTTGCCACCGGGGATCGCGTCCTTGACGGTGGCGACGATCGTGTCGCCGATCCCGGCGTAGCGACGACCGGAGCCGCCGAGCACGCGGATGCAGAGGATCTCCTTCGCACCGGTGTTGTCGGCGACCTTGAGTCGCGACTCCTGCTGAATCATCAGTTTCTCCTATGTCGTGCCGGTTCTCGCCGCCTCAGCGGGCGACGAGCCTGGCCGAACGATGTGCCGAACTTTCGGGCTTCGCCCGGGGGCTTACTTCGCGCGCTCGAGGATCTCCACCACGCGCCAGCGCTTGGTCGCCGACAGCGGGCGGGTCTCCATGATCAGGACCCGGTCGCCGACGCCGCAGTCGTTCTGCTCGTCGTGAGCCTTCAGTCGGCTCGTGCGACGCAGGACCTTGCCGTACAGCGGGTGCTTCACGCGGTCCTCGACGGACACGACCACGGTCTTGTCCATCTTGTCGCTGACCACCAGGCCCTCACGGGTCTTGCGGGCGTTGCGGTCGACCTTGGTCTCGGTCTCCTCGGCCATCACTTCTCACTCTCCTCGGCGCCCGGCGCAGTGCGGATGCCGAGCTCGCGCTCGCGCACCACGGTGTAGATCCGGGCGATGTCCTTCTTGACCGTGCGGAGCCGACCGTGGCTCTCAAGCTGACCGGTGGCCGCCTGGAACCGCAGGTTGAACAGCTCCTCCTTGGCCTCGCGCAGCTTGGCCTCGAGGTCGACGTCGTTGAGCTCGTCGAGCTCGAACGCCTTCAGGCTCTGGCTCATCAGAACTCACCAGCCTCTCGGGTGATGAAGCGGCACTTCATGGGCAGCTTGTGGATGGCCCGGCGCATCGCCTCGCGGGCGACGTCCTCGGACACACCGGACAGCTCGAACATGACGCGACCGGGCTTGACGTTGGCGATCCACCACTCCGGCGAACCCTTACCGGAACCCATCCGGGTCTCGGCCGGCTTCTTCGTCAGGGGACGGTCCGGGTAGATGTTGATCCACACCTTGCCGCCACGCTTGATGTGACGGGTCATGGCGATACGTGCGGACTCGATCTGGCGGTTGGTCACGTAGTGACCCTCGATGGCCTGGATACCGAACTCACCGAACGCGAGCGTGGTGCCACCCTTGGCCGCACCCCGACGCTTCGGGTGGTGCTGCTTGCGGTGCTTGACGCGACGCGGCATCAACATGGGGTCAGCCCTCCTGGGTCTCTGCCGGGGTGACGGCCTGCGCGGTGTCGCCGCCGGCCGGCGCCTCGGTCACAGCCGGAGCGTCGCCGCCGCGGTCCGCGCGGGTCGGACGGTCG
>NZ_SSXI01000069.1 GCF_004803405.1 Nocardioides sp.
CCGAACGCCGAGGCAGTCGCCGCGCGCCCGTCCTCGAGGCCGAGCGCCGCGAGCAGGCGTACGGCGGCCAGGCGCTCGTCGGCGGAGCCGCTGCGCAGCACGTCGCTGGCGAAGTGGGTCGCGCGCGACGCGTCGTGGAACGCCGTGGCCCAGAGGCCCAGGAACGTGTCCTCCGGTCCGGAGGTGGGGAGCTGCCCGGGCCGGTCCAGATGCTCGGCCAGCCGTGCCAGGTCGCGGTTCAGCTCGCGCTCCTGGTTGACGTCGATCGCCTCGCCGAACCAGACGCCCGCCGCTCGTGCGGTGGCGGCGAAGCGGGCCAGGCCGTGGTCGAGGATCACGCCGAGCATGCGGCGGAACGCGACGGGGTGGGCGAGGTCGACGGTCTCGAGGATCGTCTGCCGCAGCCCCTCCTGCCGCTGGGCACGGACCAGCATCTCCTCGACGTAGGACCATCCGGCCGGGTCGTCGCCGGCGAGGAGCCCGCTGGTGACGTGCGTACCCATGCCGCCGGTGCGGACCCGGCCCTCCGCGTGGTCGACCAGGTGCTTCACCCACTCGCGGCGGCCGTACCGGATCTCGGAGGCGAGGAGGGCGCCGATGATCGGGGGGTCGAGGTACGGCGCCCAGGCGGCGAGGAAGTCCAGCCCTCTGCCGGGGAAGGGCAGCGCCAGGCTGATCTGGGCGCGCAGGCGGTCGATCCGGGCGTGGGCGCTGGCGCGCGGGTCGGGGTGGCGGAACGGGCGACGCTCCCAGCCGACCTGGTAGGGCTCGGCGGCGCCGCCCCGCCAGCTGCGGGCGATCTCGTCGGCGACCGCGGGGGCGAACGCCTTGACGAAGCTGCGCAGCTTGCGGTCGCTGAGCCGATCGAGGTGGTCGGCGAGCGACAGCAGGTCTCGGGCCTCGACCCGCTCCCGCGCGAGGTACGACGCCAGGGTCCGCGCGTGCGGGTCGAGGACGCGGCGCCAGCCGACGGGGAGCAGGTCGGTGACGGCGCCCGGCCTGCGGATGCGGCCGAGCTCCTCGTGCGCCTCGGCGTAGGTCAGCACCGGTCAGCCCCCGGCGAGCGCGACGAGCCGCACCACGCGCAGCCGTGTCTGCGGGCCGACCGTCACCGTCGCGGCGAGCGACTCCACCTGCTGGTCGTCGACGAACACGAAGTAGAGGCCGTCCTCGAACGCCTCGACCGCACGGGCGACGGCGACGGAGAGCGGAGGCGCCGCCTGGGCCGCGCGCGGCTCGGAGGAGTACCTGCCGGAGTCGACACCGCGGGCGAGGTCGGCCGGGGTGAGGATCCGCAGCAGGCTCTGCTCCCGCTGCCGCTCGGCGAACGCGTCGAGCTCCTCGGCGACCAGCGCCTCGATCACCGCGCGCAGCGGATGGTCGCCGGGCTCGATGCCGACCGAGCGGTCCTCGATGTCCCTCGGGCGTCCGACCACCCGCGCCTCGACGATCATTCACGCCCTCCCGTCACTTCGGCCACGGCGAGCCTAAAGTCACTCGGGGCGCCCGGGGGGAGGATTCGGTCAGTTGACGTGGATCGCCCGGGATCGGCTGGCGCTCAGGGTGGAGGGCCTGTGCCGCCTCGGCGGCACCTAATCGACGATCTCGGGCCACGCAATGACCTAGGTGCCGGATCCAGCGGCCGACAAGGTCATTACCAAGCCTGAGCACGACATCAATTCGTGGATGGCATGCGCTCATCTCACACTGGGTGAGCGGCGGACACGGCCGTTCGGCGGCGGAAAGACGTTGGGATGAGCAGCTCAGAGGTCGAACTCGCCCGGCGCGAGGCTGCGGAGCACGCAGAACTCGTTGCCCTCCGGGTCGGCCATCACGTCTCGGCACCGGTCTGGCCGACGTCCGCGCGCCGCGCCCCCAATGCCTCAAGCCTGGCGACCTCCTCGGCCTGCGTGCAGTCGACGGGGGAGAGGTCGAGGTGCAGCCGGTTCTTGACCGTCTTGCGCTCGGGCACCAGCGCAAAGAACATTGACGGCGCGACCGGCTCCCGGCGTACGGCGTCCAACAGCTCGGCGTCAGGGCCCCGGTACGGGCCGACCTCGACAAGGTCGTCCGTGGCGTCGAGGACGGAGTAGCCCAGCGCCGCGCACCAGAAGCCGGCGAGTCCGACCGGATCGGTGCAGTCGACGTTGATCTCGGTGAGCCGGGAGGTCATGCAACAGGATTATCGGGCGTCCCCGCGTAGATCAGCGACTCGGCCTGATCAGCGATGTCGATTACTTCCAGTGAGTTGCAAATTGCCGGAACTACGCCAACGTGGCCACCATCAAGAAGATTCCTCACACCTCGACGTTGCCGCTCTACCGTGGGACACATGCTCCTGGAGAAGGTCGTCACGACCGCCTCGGAGCCGCTGCGGCTAGGCGGTTCTTTCCATAATCCCGCCCGTTTGGGAGGGGAGGTCCGCTCGCCATCAAAGTAGGCGGCTTGTGCGGCGGGATGACGCACGTAGCAGCGAGGCGGTCGTCTTCTACCCGAGTTGGTATACGACTTCTGCGACAGCCAGGGCGAGCGCGGGCAGGCCGGCGCCGGCCATCCAGCCGTAGGCGGCGTGCCGCGCCCGTGGAGCACGCGTCAGGATCATGGCGGGAACCAAGGAGAGGGAGGCCGCTCCGACCGTAATCCAGGCAGAGTTGGTGACGCGAAGGATCTCCCCGGATCCAAGGAGTCCGGCGAGCGCGAAGAGGCATCCGACAAAGATCCGAGTCGCCACTTCAGCGAGGGATGGCGGGAGAGGATGTTCGAGGTCGTCCAGTGGGTCGCGCCGCGCGATTTGGGCTTCGAGGGCACGCCAGATCTCATCTGCTTGTTGATGGTCCGCTGGCCCGGCATCGATCGAGTTGACCCACGTAGGGAGGCCCCGGCCGGTCACCACCGTGGCTTCCCCGAGGTTCTGCAGTTGACGCTCCGCAGGCCAAGTGCTGGTGCCACCGCCCCACAGGACCACGATTGGCTCCACGGACATGCGTCGCGACTTGATCGGATGCCATAGCCCGAAGGTGCGGGCGTTGGCTTTCGCCTGGGCGATGGCTTGTCGCAGTTTTTCCTGGCCGTAAGGCGTGTCCCACGGGGTTGCGCTCCACTTTGTCTCGAGCACCATGGCGTGGCTGGGCCCGACGACAACGTGGTCCATGTCGTCCTTGGCCAGTACGAAATGATTCACCAAGTGCCACCCGCGGGACCGCAGTTTTCGCAACTCACCGGCAGTCCACTGCTCTGCGACGTCACCCATCATGGTCGGCGCTGTGCCCGTGACTTGCACGATCCAAGACCAAAGCGCGGCGGGTCCGGCTACGAGGAAGCCCCCGACAACTAGTCCTTTCATGAAGCCGGTGGGCATGAGGGCCGCGACGATCGACGTCAGCGCGAGAAGGGCGAGCATGGCGCCGCCAAACAGCTTCCAATGGTCCTTCACGAACTGACGCTGTGTAACGCGTGCACGACCGCGGGCCCAGGAACCCGCGCGGGCGTCGCTGGCTAGGAAACGCGCTCGACGTGAGCGGGAAGGTTTCTTCAGCACTGCCAAGGAAGGGGGCTCGATCGGATCGATGTGGCAGGCATCTGTTGGTCAGACGGCGTCGGGTGCTGGCGCGGACGTCTCGGCATCATGGGAAGCGGGATCGCCGGCATGCCCCGAAGAGCCATGCGCGGGGTCGTCCTCCGCGGAAGTGGTTGATCCCGTATGGGCGAAGTGGTTGATGTCGCGCGGCGCCGGCGGAGCCTCGGTCCAGTCGGACACCTGCGAGTCATCGCCAACGTCTTCTGCAGGTACGTCGTAGGACGCTCCCGCTTGGCGCGCGTCGGAGCCCTCGTCGTCTTGGGAGGAGTAGTCGGTGGAGCTGAGTGCCGCAGGGATCGCCTGGTCGATGTCGGGCGGCGTTGGGTGTGCGGGTCGCAGCTTGGGTGGTGTCGCAGCCCAAGAACGCAGCGAACCCAAGACGTCCGCGTAGAACGCGTCGACCGCAGTCAGCACCGAGTCGATGAAGGCCCCACGCCCCCGGCCTCTCTTGGTGCCCAACGGAGCAGAGGCGGCAATCCGGAACGACCGGAAATCCTTGCTCGGATCGGTGACGAGGCTGGCGGGGTTCTCGCGGACGGCGCTGAGAAGTTCAGCCGCTGAAGATCCGCGGCCATGGTTCGTGAAGGCCTCGATGCGGGCGGCGTCAGGTGCGTTCTTGAGCTGGCGGACCAGCCAGTTCACCCGTGTCGTCGGCCGCCCCTCCCGCGGGGCATCTACGTCGACATGGCAGGTGACGCGCGATGCTCGCAAGTCTGCGGTCACAATCAACTGCCCCACCGTGTCCGGGATTCTGATGCTGCCCGTCAGGACGCCGTCTCGACAGATCGAGTCAGTTAGGGCCTGCGCACGGAGCGTTGGGTCGGCGAGCTCTTTGCGGGACAGCGCCGGAACGACCTCGGTGCCAAGCTTGCGACCAAGCTGGAGACTGGTGAACCGCAGCAAGGCGTCGAACCGCGCGACGACATCGGCCACCCCTTTGTCGGCGGCACGCAGCGTGCCGGCAGCAACGGCGTCGCGCACTGCGACCCAGGATTCACCCATGTCCTCGAACTCCAAAGCACCGGACTTCCGGTGCTCCAAGTAGCGGATGAGCTCTCCGAGGAGCCAGGCCTGATCGGGGTCAGCGACGCCGCGGAACTCTTTCTGCAGCACTGCCTCGGCCAGCACCTGGCTCCACGAGACATGGTGCAACGCGACCTTACGAAGTTTCCGCTTGTCCACTTTCGTCGGATGCTGGCTGCTAACGGCAGGAATCTCGTTGGAGATCGTGATGACGGCGTCGAAGCCCTCATTGCGAGCGATGTCGAGGTAGTTCTCGAGTTGCTCGGTTGCGAGCTGGTTGGGGCCCGTTTTGACCTCTACGAGTGCGGTCCAGGTCTTCGAGCCGCGCTCTACGCGGATCAACCCGTCTGGGTAGAGCCGCTTCTCGCCAAGGGTGAATGGCACCTCGATGTAGCACGAGAGTGTGCCTGCGGGTGCGTCGAACGGCTTGAGAAACGCTCGTCCGAACTCCTTGACCGCGCTGAGGACCGCCAACAGAGCGGACGTCGCCCGCCTCTCCTGCTCCTCAGCACCGTTGATCCCAGAGGTTGGAATGAGTCTGGCCTCATGCCATGTCTCGACTGCCAAGTTGCCGACGCCCCCGTCCGAGATTGCTGCCATGTAGTTGACGCGATTTGGGCACGACCGTAGTCCCAAGCGCGCGCCTCTGGGCCGACTCGGACAAATTCGGGAGAAGCTCAAGCGGCGCTGACGATTCTTCGGTAGCCGTGTGTGGACATGCCGTCGACCGGGCTGCACGACCTCGGCGGTGGTGCACCCGACGCTCAGCCGTCTGCCGAGTCTGTCGACTGGCCAGTGGCGCGCGCCCCCGGCACGATCAGGAAGACTAGGCGCTTGACCCTCCGCGCAGGACACGGTCGCGGGTATGCCCGCAGGTCGGGCAGTCCTTCGCTCTTCCCATGGCATGACCGAGAGCAAAGACGTCGGCTGCCAGGGAACAGGAACAGAACAGGCCCATCCGTGGAGCGTATGGCGCGCGCGGCGTCCGCCGGACAAACGCAGATCTGCCACGACTCGAGAGCCCGCTCGTCTCGGCAGCGCAAGACCGAGGGCTGTCCCGATCGCGGCGCTTTGACGCAGGTCGGCCGTCCCGGTACGGATCGGCGCGGAGCGTGAAGCGAGAGCAGGCGATGGCTGACGCAGCATGGTCGCAGTAACCCGAAGCAGCGGGTAAGGTAATCCGGGTTATGGTGAGTAAGTCGGAATAAGAATCCACATGTTCCGGGTTGGAGACGGTATGGACAAGCAGTCCCTGGATGGGGCGCCGAACCCTGAGATCCCGGACACCGTCCTAAGCGTGGAGATCGCGCCACACGGTGAAGAAGTTGTCGCATGGCGACAGCGCGGACGCGGTGGCGACCGAGCGGACCGAACGCTGCGGGAAATTACTGTCAGCCTCCCGCCGCGGATCGGTGACTGCCAACCCGGCACCCCACCGTTCGTCGCACATCGCTCCGACAGTGCGCTGAACGCCATCGCCCGTGTCGACTCAGCCCACGGTGCTCACCTGGCCGGACTCTCGGCGCTCCTGCTTCGGGCCGAATCCGTTGCGTCTTCGAAGATCGAGAATGTGGAGGCAACGCTTGACGACTACGCGCGAGCGAGACACGGCAACAAGAGCAACGACTCTGCCGTGTCGATGGTGGCAGCCACTCGAGCTCTCGCCGCGCTGATCTCGTCCGTAGACGGGGGCTGTGACATCACGCTAGATAACATCCTTGCCGCCCATCACGTCCTGATGGAGAACGATCCGTCGGAACGGACGCACGCCGGCCGGCTCCGCTCGGAACAGAACTGGATCGGGGGCTCGGACTACTCGCCTCGGGGTGCCGATTACGTTCCGCCACCGCACGAGGCGGTGCCCGCATACATCGAGGACCTCCTTGAGTTCGCCAACCGCGACGACGTCCCGGTGATGCTGCAGGCAGCGCTCGTGCATGCCCAGTTCGAGTCGATCCACCCCTTCACCGACGGCAACGGGCGCATCGGCCGAGCACTCATCAACACGGTCTTTCGCCGGCGAGGGATCACCACCAGCGTCGCGATCCCACTCGCTTCAGCGCTCGTCGCGAAGCGAGAGTCCTACTTCGACATGCTGGCTGCCTACCGCGCCGGGGATGCAGGACCGATCCTGTTGGGTCTGTCCCGCGCAGCCCAGACCGCTGCACGCGAGGCCGATGTCTCCGCGCGACGCCTCGCTGAGATGCCAGAAGAGTGGGTTAGGCAGCACCAGAAGGCGACCGGTCGAGCGCCACGCGCAAAGAGTGCATCCGCCAAGGTCCTCGACCGACTGCTGACGGAACCTTTCTTCACCACCGAGGAGATGGAGGAATCGATCGGCTCGTCGAGAACTTCAACCTCCGATGCGATCAAGGTTCTCCAGGAAGCTGGCATCCTGCGTCCGCTGACACCGAACAGGAAGCGCAATCAGGTGTGGGCGGCTGTGGCCGTTGTCGATGAACTTGAGGACCTCGGGCTGCGAGTTGCCTCCGAGACCAACAACGACCCCGCTTGGCGCGACCTGCAAATTCGTGTGGTCGAAGAGCTGCGACGCCGCGACCAGGAGTCCTTGGCTCGGCTGGAGAAACTCGCGCGCAGTTTCGCCGCCTCGCCAAGCATCGACGCTCCGACCGTGTCGCTCAAAGTGATGACGCCCGTCAGCAAGCAGCTCTCCGAGACCTCACAGCGCCTGATGTCGCCCACGTTCGAACGCCTCAGCCGACAGCTGCAGGAGATAGCCACTAGTCGGCTCGACCTGCAGGTGCCCGTGGCGCTTCCGAAGGGGGTCTTGAGGGAGTGGAGCGATGCCTTGGCTCGGTCGGTCCAAGTGCCTCCTGCCGTGCGGGAGGTCATGGAGGCGCAGCGCGCGCTCGCGGAGTCGGGCCCAGAGGGCGAGGACGAGGATGGGCCCTCAGTCGGAGATCGCTGATCACCCTGCTGCTGCGGGGAACCGCGTTCCGCGGTCTCGCGCTGCCCTTCGGGTTCAACACATGTGCCCGCGGGGACGCTGCGGGCGCATCGCCGGAGAGGGTCCGAGGAGTCGGGAGAGTTCCCGTCCGTGCTCACTGGTCACGGTGAATCCGTACACGTCCGCATCCTCCTCTTCCCCGGCATGCGGGGTGTTCCACCGACGACGAAGGCGACGAGTGCTCGAGCGCAATCTTCAGGCTCGATTACTTCCGCGAAACGACCTCGGAAGAAGCCAGGGCCGTACTCTCCGGACATGGGGCGTCGGGTAATTGGGAGCGGATGTGTCTCAGTCTCCCGGTGAACACGGCCGTGCCCCAAAGTGGGCGGTTGGCCCCCCATCTAAGGGGGCGCCGGAACGCTCTGGGGCATAGACACCTGCGACCTAGGCGGTCATGAATTGAACGTCGCGGCGGTCGAGGTTGCTGCGGCTCAGTCGGAGTGCTCGACGGTGCAGGGGAGCGGAAGGTGGCGCAATCCGGAGATTGTCGGACCCGGTCCCTACCATCTGAGTCCAGGTATGGATGGGCGGAGTGAGGTCGATGGGTAGCCGAGGAGCGAAGAAGTTCACCGACAGTCAGCACAAGGGACATGCGGGCATCGGTCTCATCCACATGCTCGTCTCCGAGATGGGGCACGAGTGGCACGACCGCGTCGTGGACGTCGGCATCGACGGCAGCATTGAACTACGTGACCCGAGTACGGGGTTGATGTCGAACCAGCATGTGATGGTGCAGTCGAAGGCTTCGGACCAAAGGTTCTCCGGGGAAACGGACGACGGTTTCTGGTACCTCTGCGATGAGGAAGACATCGAGTACTGGATGAAGTCGAAGGATGCTCCGGTCATCCTCATTTGTTCGCACCCGGCCGAGCGGAAAGCGTGGTGGGCGCATGTGCAGCCTTGGTTCGAAGTGCCGGCGAATCGGGCGTCGCGACGTATCGAGTTCAACAAGGCGACACAGGCTATCGAGGGCGACTTCACGGGCAAACTGTTCGCACTCGTAGACCCGCACGGCGTTGCGCACACTCCAGCCGCGGAGAAGAAGCGGGAGAAGCTGTACTCCAACCTTCTCCCCGTTGACCCGCCGGATGTGCTCTACGTAGCGAAGACGAAGGTCTCCGGTATGCGGGCGATCTTCGAGGCACAAAGAGAATCTGAGCGTCCGTTCCGCCAGGACATGGTCCTCAAGCACGGCCGCATCTACATGTGGGACCCGCCAGGGGGAACCGCGCTCGAGCCGGTCATCTCGGAGGCCGCGAAGGAGTTGCCGTTCGGCGAGCTTGAGGACGGTGACGCCGATGAACGACGCCTGGCGGTGTGGCTGCTCAAAGCTGCGCTCGAACACGATCTGCGGGCCGACTGCCGTTGGAACAACGACCGCAAATTCCTGTATCTACGCCCGACCCCCGACCTGGCCATCCGCCGGCTGATGTCGCTGACCGGGCGGGAACGCATCGCGTTCAACGGCTACTACCAGCGCAAGGACGACCCGTCGCGCCCGCAGTTCTACCGGCATGCCGCTCTACGTGCCCACTTCTCGCGCCTGGAGGACGACTGGTTCTGTGAGGTCCAGCCCGACTACTTCTTCTCCGACGACGGATTCAAAGAGTTCAAGTTCGCCGACAAGGCGTTGGCGAAGATGAAACGGATGGAGAAGAACGGCGCCCGCTTGGGTGAGACGCTCATGTGGATGCGCCTCCTAATCGGCGAAACGAACCCCGACCTCTTCTACGAGGAGCCCGAACGCATCCTGCTTTTCGGCCCGCCCGTCACCTTCGACCTCGACCGTGGCATCACCGACAACCTGTGGCGCAACCCAGGGCAGGACGCAGAACATGCAGCAGAGGCGGCTGAGGAGGAGTTCGACGATCTAGACGATGAGATCTCACTCCTGGACGAACTTGAGACGGCCGAACTGTGAGGGCGACATTCATCGAGGAACCCCTCCTGGAGTTCGCCGGCGGCGGACGGCACATCGACCCGCGCCACGGTGTCTGGGACTACGGGCCGGCCGACATCAAGGATCCGACTCCGAGGGTCGTGAAGGTCGCGATCGTCGGTGCGCAGGAGTCCATCGACGGCATCCAGGCGTGGCTGGACCGCTGCAGTCTCGGTATCGGCGCCATGAAGGACACCTATCTGACCCGTCTCTACGTCCCGTTCCCCGGGTTCGATATCAACCACGGATTCCGGTCGACCATCAACTTCACACCCCGCCTCACGCGGCCCATCCCGAAGCGTCACCTGGATGCGCTTGATGGACTCCACCCCAAACAGGCTGTCGCCCGAGCTGTCGAGCTGTACGACACCGAGCTTCAAGTCCTTCACGATGAACCGGCCTGCGATGTCGTCATTGTGTGCCGGCCGGACAACCTGAACGACGCGGCGCTCTCCAAGACGCCGAAGCTCGATGGCGCAGAACCTGATGGGTCGCGAACTGACGGGAAGGCGACACCGTTCGTGGCGGACTTCCATGCGCTCCTGAAGGCACGATCTCTGAAGTACAAGCAGCCCATCCAGATCGTGCGCCGCAACACCTGGGACCCGAAGTTCAAGGACCCCCGCACTGGCCGCGCCGGCGCAAACCAGGACGAAGCCACACGCGCTTGGAACCTGCACACGGCGCTGTACTACAAGAACGGTGGAGTGCCCTGGCGGCTCCCGCGTGACCCGTCTGACCTGACGTCCTGCTTCATCGGCATCGCGTTCCACAAGACGGCCGACGCCAACCTCCACACCTCCGTTGCCCAGATCTACAACCAACGCGGCGACGGCATCATCGTGCGCGGCGGGCCTGCCACCATCTCCAAGGAAGACCGCCAACCGCACCTGGGCGAAGACGATGCCCAAGACCTGCTCGAAACTGCGCTTCAGCGCTACCGAGCCGAGCATCGGAACTCGCCGGCTCGCATCGTCCTTCACAAGGCCAGCAACTACACCTCAGAAGAGCGTGCTGGGTTCAACCAGGCCGCGAGTTCCGAACGTCTCGAGGTGCTCGAGCTGCTCTGGCTGACCAACTCCGACCCGCTCCGGCTCTATCGCAGGGGAGTCCAGCCACCGCTGCGAGGAACGTTCCTAACGCTCGGCGACAATCGTCACTTGCTCTACACGGCCGGAGCCGTGCCGTTCTACCAGACCTATCCGGGGCACTACGTCCCACAGCCGCTTGGCATCCGCACGGTCGTCACGGAGTCGAGCCCCCAGCAGCTCGCAGCTGAGGTCCTCGCCCTGACCAAGATGAACTGGAACAACACGCTCTTGGGGGAGCGAGATCCCATCACCCTTCGCACGGCCAGGACCGTCGGCAACATCCTCCGACACCACGGGACCGACGCCGCCGTGTCTGGCCGGTACGCGCATTACATGTGAGACGACGACGAGAGGTCTCGAGTCGGCCTCGCGTGGAAGCGCGCCACGCCGCCGACACTGGAATAGGGACTGAACTGGCCCAAGTGCGCTGAGGTGGTCGTTCAGCGATCTCGTCCTAGGCCCATCCTTCCTTGCGATGCCACGGGATGGCGTTGAGGCGGACGATTGCGACGGTCTGCGGGAGGTGCAGCCCGCAATCGCTAGGTCATTCTGGGCGAAGTGCCCCACCCTTCAGCCGGCCATCACCACCGAGCCGACGGGACGCGTCGGAGTGCGGCTTCGAGTTCGTCGACGCGAATGCGGATGGACCGACGGCCGCACTGGTACGCGGGGATGGTGCCGTCACTGATCCGTCGACGGATGGTGCGGGTGGACAAGGACATCATCTCGGCGGCCTCTTCGAGGCTGACGTAGACGGGCAGTTCTCGCTTCCTAGCCACGGGAGCACTCCGTCGGTCGGCGCCCTGCGGCGCGCCCAGCCGCTGCCGGAGCCGCTGACCGAATGAAGCGGCGGGCTTCGGCGACGGTGACGTAGAGCCTGCCGCAGCCGTCGAAGCGTGCCCAGCGTGGTCCGACGCCGCGTCGGCGCCAGTCGCGGACAGTGCGCTGCGGTGTGCAGATGAGGTCGCAGAACTGCTCGAAGGTGAGCAGGGCGCGGTTGTCCCACTCGTCGGGTATGTGGATGGGGTTCATGTCGTGATCTCCGTTGTCGGTACTTGTCCTCCTGGTCACCAAAGGAACTGAGAGGGCCCGTGGCGATCAGTGCACCGAGATCTCGTCACTTCTCGTCAGCGGCTCACTTCGCCGGTGCGGTTCGGTGATGTCGAGGTTGGTGGCAGGGGTTGCGGTGGGCGGCGCGGCAGGTCGCGCGTCGTCAGGCGGTCGATCCCGGCACGCGCGCCGCGAGGGTCCGGCGGTTGCGGGCCGTAGCGGTCGATGTCGTCGGCTGCCACTTGTGCGGCGTGGCGGGGGCCGAGGTCGGCGCGGTCGCGGCTGAACGTGGCGATCCATTGGGCGCGCGCGTCGTCGATGTCCTCGGCCACGAGGTGGGCGGTGTTGGAGTGGCGGCCGCGGGTCATGCCGACGTACGCCGCGGCGGCACCGGTGGTCTCTCCGATCAGGAGATGGGCTTGGTCGACGGTCTCGCCTTGGGCTCCGTGGACCGTGGTGGCGTAGGCGAGCTCGACGTGAGCTCGGACGTAGGCGGCGGGCAGCGTTCGATCGCCACCGCGGCCACGCATGGTGAGGCTGCCGTCGGCGCTCGTTCCGGTGACGGTCCAGGTGTCGCGGTTGGCCACGCCGAGGTCACGGTCGTTGCGGCGGGTGGCGATGCGGTCGCCGACGCCGACCTGCTCGCCAGCGCTGGTCGTAACCACACCGCTCGACGCGGGCGCCGAGCCAGTGGGGTTGGTGGTCAGGCGGTGGTCGCGGCTGGTGGCGTTGAGGTTGCTGACCTGTTCGCGGGTGTCGGCGATGACCAAGTCGCCTGTCGCGGTGAACTCCGCGAGCGCGGCCAGCCGTTCGACCTCCGTGCGATGGACGGCGATCTGGCCTCGTTCGAGCAGGGCGTCGAAGACGTCGCCGGGTCGTTGCCCACCCCGCATGAGCAGGGTGAGGTCTGCGTACTCGGGGTCGGTGAACCGGTGGACGGTCTCCAACGCCAGACACGCCTCGGGTCGCGCCCAGCGGGCGGCGTGGTCGAGTACGCCGCCGCGGCCGACCGCGGGCAGCTGGTGCCGATCGCCAACGAAGGCGACGCGCGCGTGAGATTGGTCGGCGATGGTGAGCAGGGCGCGGGCGGTGTCCTGGTCGAGCATGCCGGCCTCGTCGACGAGGAGGACGTCGCCGGGTAGCAGTCGGGCGCGTCCCTCGGGTCGGGTGTCGACACGGGACCAGTGGCCGTCCTCGTCCCACCGGTAGCCGTGTTGGTGGATCAGCCAGGCCGCGGAGAACGCGTCGGTGCCGACCTGTTGCTCGGCGACGCGGGCCGCCTTCAGGGTGGGGGTGACCACGACCAGGCGCCGGTCCTGCATCGCCAACAGGTCCCTGGCTGCTGCCAGTGTGGTGGTCTTCCCGGCCCCGGCGGCGCCCTCGATGACCAGCAGCTGGTGGGTCCCGGCCAGTGCGGCGACCACCTCACGTTGGGCATCGTCGAGCCGGCGCCCGGCGACGACGCGGCCGACATGGTCGGGCGCGCCGGCGTGCTCTGCGCGCGCGACGAGGCGGGTAATGAGGTCGGCCTCAACCGCTAGTACCGGTTTCGAGGTGAGTGCCCGGACGTGTTCGGGTACGTCGCCGCGATCCAGCAACCGTTCGCACTTCTCGATGGTGCGATCGGTGAGGTCTTCGGCGAGCTCGCGCCGTACCGAGGTGGCCGCGACGATGTCGAGTGCGGCGACGATGCGTTCGACCTCGCCGCGGATGTCGGCGACGTTCCAGCTCGAACGGCGCGCACCCAACCGGAAGAGGACGAGGTCAGTTGCCGCGTCGCGGTTGACCTGGCCGATCGCCGTACCGGCCAGGTTGGCGGCGGAGGCTGGGGGAGTGAAGCCGAGCTCACCGAGTTCCTCAACCCACCGGCGCCGGAGTTCCGTGCCGTCCTCGGGCACGACCTTGTCGGGTCGCGCTGCCGACCAGGCGCGGCGGTCCCACGCCCGCCGCAGCGCCGGGCCTGGCTCCTGCCCGGGGTGGTCGCCACGCCACTCGGCTTCGTAGCGGTCAATGTTGCGGGCGATCTGGGCGGCGCGGGCGCTGAACGCTCCGGCATACGGCGCGAGCTGGGTGACCTCACCGGTGTCGGGGTCGAGGGTGTACCCGTGGACAGCGAGAGCCCGCCGGAACTCGGGGTCGCACATGACGGCGGCGTGTCCGATCCCGTTGATGGCCTCGATGCTGTCCACCACCCCAACGGAGTGCAGTCCCCGCCAAGCACCTTTGGCGAAGACGCGGGCGTTGATCTGCAGGTGGAGGTGACGGTGCGGGTCGCCGGCCCGGGAGGTGTAGTGCCGCACGACCGCCGCCTCGAGCTTCTCGATAGGCACCTGCACCTGTCGGTCACGTGGCCCGACCCGGGTGGTGGCATGCTCGGCGAGCCAGCCGATGATCTCGACCGCGGCCCGGTCCTGGGCGGCGTCGTAGGCCGCGGCGACCTCCGGGTGCAGGGTCGCGGCCAGCGACCACGTCTTGGGGCCGTTGACCACGACCTCGACGAACCGCAGCCCGCGCTCGTCCGTGCGGAGCCGGCCCTTCGCAGCGCCGGTCTCGATGTCGTAGCCAGCGACCCATCGCTCGTAGGCGTCGCCGTCCAGCGTCCCCCCATCCTGAACTGCGGAAATGTCGTGTCCCCCCGCCACCGGGGGAGCGGTGGCGACGTATCGGGACGCGACGCCGGTGCCCTCGGCGAGGTAGTAGTCGTCGACGCGCGAGCGGTCGGCCTCGACGTAGGACCGCGCGGCGGAAGCGGAGCCGCGGTAGAACTTGACCCCACCGTGCACGCGTCGTCACCGCCCGTCATCCGTCGTCAACTAGCCTTGAAATGACGCTCGGCCCGCCCAGGTGGGCGAGCCGATCTACGGACCTTCGTAGCATGCGTGCCGCTCGGTTTGAAGGCGGTTGTGAGGGTGGCTGGGGATCGGGTGCGGAAGTCGTCAGTGGCCGTCACGGGCGTGGTGGTTGAGGAACCTGAGATGGCGCGGCGGTCTGTTTTCGGCGATAGGCGCTGGGGATCGGCACTAGGGTGACCGTGTGGTCGACGAGTCAGTGCTCACCGCCTTAAAAGAGTTCGTCAGTGAACGTGACTGGGACCAGTTCCACACGCCCGCCAGCCTCGCGCGGTCGGTTGTCATCGAAGCCGCTGAGTTGCTCGAGTGCTTCCAATGGTCGGATCAAGCTGTCCAGGAGGATGTTCGCGACGAACTGGCCGACGTCCTCACCTATTGCCTGCTGTTGGCCAACAAGCTCGGACTCGATCCGGGCGAGATCGTCCTTGCCAAGCTGGAGTCGACGAAACAGAAGTACCCCATCGACAAGGCCCACGGTCGGAGCGCGAAGTATGACCGACTTCCGGATTGAGCGACTGCAGTTCAATCAGGCCGCGGTCGCCGTCTGGGGACAGCGGAACCACCAACATCGCGACTGGCCTGTCGTGTACACGCTGAACAGCAACGACCAGGTTTACGTCGGCGAGTCGCTCGACGCGGGCGGCCGTCTCCGCCAGCACCTTGACCAGCGCAAGAAGTCACAGCTGGTGGAAGCCAGGGTCATCATCGATGAAACCTTCAACAAGTCTGCGTGCCTGGATCTGGAGTCGTATCTGATCCAGTTGTTCCACGGGGATGGCCGGCAGGTGCTCAACGGCAACGCGGGCGTGGTGGACGGCAGCTACTTCCAGCGACAGCGCTACCGCAAGCGGTTCCGTGAGATCTTCGATCGACTGCGCGCCGACGGCCTGTTCGAGGCGACGATCGAGGAGATCGAAAACTCTGACCTCTTCAAGCTCTCCCCGTTCAAGTCGCTGACGGAGCAGCAAGGCGACGCGGTGGTTTCGATCATCCAGGGTCTCTTGGCTGACCTGCGGGGAGATCCGGGCACCGGAACGGTGATCGAGGGCGGACCCGGTACGGGCAAGACGGTGGTCGCGATCTTCCTTGTCAAGATGCTCCGAGACATCGGAAGTTGGGACGGCGAGCCGTTCGAATCGGAGACCTACTTGTCGGGGATGTTCACGCCCGAGAATGCAGCGACACTCGAAGGACTGCGGATCGGTCTCGTCGTCCCGCAGCAATCGCTTCGCAAGTCCATCCAGGCTGTATTCGCGAAGACGCCGGGGCTAACAGCGGACATGGTCCTGTCGCCGTTCGACGTCGGGAAGAGCGAGCATCCCTGGGATCTCCTGGTCGTCGACGAGACCCACCGGCTCAACCAGCGGGCGAACCAGACGTCAGCCCAGAAGAATCGTGAGTTCGCGGAGATCAACATCAAGCTCTTTAGGAGCGACGGTCCCGAACACACACAGCTCGACTGGATCAAGGAACTGAGCCATCAGCAGGTGCTGCTGGTGGATATCAAACAACGCGTCCGTCCGGCTGATCTCAACGCGTCGATGCTCGCGGAAGTGTGTTCCGAGGCGCTGTCCCAAGGGCGCCTGCATCGCCTCACCTCGCAGATGCGCGTGCGTGCCGGCGAGGACTACGTCGACTACGTGAGACGGATCCTGAGCCAAACTCCGCCGACACGGCCCATCGATTTCGGCGAGTACGACGTCCGCTTCTTCGACGACATCGGCCAGATGGTTAGCGCCATCAAGAACCGCAATGCAGACGAGGGCCTGGCTCGCCTCCTGGCCGGCTACGCCTGGTCATGGGAGAGCAAGAAGGACAGTCGGCGAGCCGACATCGTCTTTCCCAACCTCGAGCTCCAGTGGAACAGCAGGGTCGTCGATTGGGTGGACTCCCCGAAGTCGGTCGACGAGGTCGGATCGATCCACACGATCCAGGGCTACGACCTCAACTACGCCGGGGTGATCATCGGTCGAGATCTGCGCTACGACCCGGTCAGCGCAAGCCTGAAGTTCGATCGCGAGCACTACTACGACAAGAAGGGCAAGCAGAACAATCCGGGACAGAAGTTGAGCGATGCCGATCTGCTGGAGTACGTCCAAAACATCTACAGCGTCCTGCTGACGCGTGGCATTCGCGGGACCTACCTCCACGTGGTCGACGAGCACCTTCGGGAGTACCTACGGCCCTACTTCGCCGGCGGACGGCCCGGATGACTGCCCAACGCGTTGACCTCCACGCGACGATTCGAGCGGCGGCAAACTCCCGCCGTCGTAGGGCTTGCGAACGGGACAGGAGCGGCCAAGATCGGCCGCTCCTTATTCCCCGAATGTTCCCCGTTTCAGATTCGGTTTCAGAAAACTGCCTCTGACCTGCGGAAACGTGGTGGGCGATACTGGGTTTGAACCAGTGACCTCTTCCGTGTCAAGGAAGCGCGCTACCGCTGCGCCAATCGCCCGTGTGGAGTTGTGGTGGTGATCGAGGTGGGTACGGGATTTGAACCCGTGTACACGGATTTGCAGTCCGTTGCCTCGCCTCTCGGCCAACCCACCGTGCTACTCGAACGTGGTCGAGATCAGACCACCAGGTTGACCGGATGGTCAGCCCGGAGGTCTGACCTCACCGAGCGGACAACGAGACTCGAACTCGCGACCTCAACCTTGGCAAGGTTGCGCTCTACCAACTGAGCTATGTCCGCACTGCGCTTCCGACCACGGCCGGTGGCGCGGTGAGAACATTAACGGATCGCCTCACCAGCACCAAAACCAGCCCCCGTCTCGGGATGTCGGCGGCCCCCTAGGCTTGCCCCATGCGCGCGTGGATCGACGGTCAGCTGCTCTCGGATCCGACGGCTCCGGCGGTCCCGGTCACCGACCACGGGCTGACCGTGGGGGACGCGGTGTTCGAGGCGGTGAAGGTCGTCGACGGCAGGCCGTTCGCGCTGCAGCGCCACCTGGACCGCCTCGAGCGCTCCGCCGCCGGACTCGGGCTGGAGGGCCTCGACGTCGGGCAGGTACGACGCGGGGTGGCCGCCGTCCTCGATGGCGAGTCGCTGCCGTTGGGTCGGCTGCGGATCACCGTCACCGGCGGCAACGCGCCGCTCGGCTCGGGCCGCGGCGACTCGCCGCTGACCGTCATCGTGGTGGCGGCGCCGATGGACCGGGCTGCGAGCACGACCGCGGTGATCACCGTCGCGTGGCCCCGCAACGAGCGCGGCGCGCTGGCCGGGATCAAGTCGACGTCGTACGGCGAGAACGTGGTCGCCCTGGCCCGCGCCCGCCAGCAGGGCGCGACCGAGGCGATCTTCGCCAACCTGCGCGGCGACCTGTGCGAGGGCACCGGCTCCAACGTCTTCTACGTCGTCGACGGGGAGCTGCGCACGCCCACCCTCGCCAGCGGCTGCCTGGCCGGCGTGACGCGCGACCTCGTCCTGGAGTGGTTCGGCGCCCGCGAGGTCGACGAGCCGCTCGAGGTCGCCGCCCAGGCCGACGAGATCTTCCTGGCCTCCACCACCCGCGACGTGCAGGGCGTGCACCGCTGGGACGACCGCGACCTCCCGGCGCCCGGCCCGATCACGCAGGCAGCGCTGAGGGCGTGGCGGGAGCGGGAGGTCGAGCTCCTCGGCCCCTGAGACCAGCCTGGAGATTGCCCGAAGGGCCGGCTGCCTGCGCAAGGCGGCCGGCCCTTCGTCGTACTCGGGGGAGCGGGAACCCTCCGGCGCGGCGATTGCTGCCATATCACTCGTTAGTCTAGTCTTTCACTTAACATAGTAAATCACTCGTGTTAAGACACACAGACTCGCAGGAGAACGAGCATGCGCAACCTGGTCATCCTGGGCTTCGTCGGACTGGTGGCGCAGCTCGTCGACGGCTCGCTGGGCATGGGCTTCGGCGTCACCTCGTCGACCCTCCTGATCGCGGCCGGCATCGCGCCGGCCATGGCGTCGGCCTCCATCCACTTCGCCGAGGTCGGCACCACGCTGATCTCCGGCTTCTCCCACCACAAGCTGGGCAACGTCGACTGGCGCACGGTCGGGATCCTGGCGGTGCCGGGCGGCATCGGTGCGTTCTTCGGCGCCCACTTCCTGGTCAGCCTGCCCGCCGACGTGGCCAAGCCGTGGGTCGGCGGCCTGCTGTTCTGCCTCGGGGTCTACGTGATCTGGCGGTTCCTGGTCCTGGGCGGGCGGCGCCCCGAGTTCAAGGGCAGGCTCTCCGCCCGGTTCCTCGTTCCCGTGGGACTCGTGGGCGGCACCCTGGACGCCATCGGCGGTGGCGGCTGGGGCCCGGTGGGCACGACCTCGCTGCTGTCCTCCGGCCGGCTCTCGCCGCGGATGGTGGTCGGCTCGGTCTCGGCCTCGGAGTTCGTGGTCGCCGCCGGCGGCTCGCTCGGGTTCCTGATGGCGCTGGGCAGCGCCGGCATCAACATCGGCTTCGTGGCCGCCCTCCTCGCCGGCGGGATCATCGCCGCGCCGCTGGCCGCCTGGCTGGTCAAGCACCTCCCGGCCCGCGTGCTGGGCGTGGCTGCCGGGGGACTGATCCTGCTGACCAACAGCAAGACGGTGCTCGAGTCCCTCGGCGCCCCCACGGCCACGGTCGCGCTCACCGCACTCGTCCTGGCGGTGGTCTGGGTGGTGCTGATCGCGTGGGCGGTGCGCCAGGAGCGTCGTACCCGGGCCCTGGACCGGGAGCTGGCCGCCCTCGCGGTCTGACCCGGTACTGATCGGCCTGACCCCGGGATGTGATCTCCGGGCACGGGTGCGTTAAAGTCACTGACCGCGGTCTCCGGACCGACTCGGGCGATTGGCGCAGTGGTAGCGCGCTTCGTTCACACCGAAGAGGTCACTGGTTCGAACCCAGTATCGCCCACCCGAGATCGCCGAGGCCGGTCCCCGAACCAGGGGCCGGCCTCGATCCGTCTCGGTAGGATCGATCGTCCGTCCCTCCACCTTCCGAGGAGCCTCCGTGTCCGACATCAAGGTCGTCGTCCTGTCCGCCGATGCGCGTCAGGACACGACCGTCACCACGGGCACCAAGGCGTGGGAGCTGTTCAAGGACACGCCGGACGTGATCGCGGCCCGCGTGGGCGGCGAGCTGAAGGACCTGTCCTACGAGCTCCGCGACGGCGATGAGGTCGACGGCGTGGCGATGTCCAGCAAGGACGGCCTCGACATCCTGCGGCACTCCACCGCACACGTGCTGGCCCAGGCGGTGCAGCAGCTCTTCCCCGAGGCGAAGCTCGGCATCGGCCCGCCGATCGAGAACGGCTTCTACTACGACTTCGACGTGGAGACCCCGTTCGTGCCCGACGACCTCGCGAAGCTCGAGACCGCGATGCGCAAGATCGTCAAGGAGAACCAGCGGTTCTCCCGGCGGGTCACCACCGACGAGGACGCCCTCGAGGAGCTCGCCGACGAGCCCTACAAGGTCGAGCTGATCGGCCTGAAGTCCGGGTCCGCCGACACCGACGCGATCGCCGAGGGCGCCGGCGCCGAGGTCGGCGCGGGCGAGCTCACCATCTACGACAACATCAACCGCAACGGCGAGGTCGCCTGGAAGGACCTCTGCCGCGGTCCGCACCTGCCGACCACCAAGCGGATCCCGGCGTTCAAGCTGATGCGGAGCGCCGCCGCCTACTGGCGGGGCGATGAGAAGAACAAGCAGCTGCAGCGGATCTACGGCACCGCCTGGCCCTCGAAGGAGGAGCTCGACGAGCACCTCCACCGGCTGGAGGAGGCCGAGCGCCGCGACCACCGCAAGCTGGGTCGCGAGCTCGACCTGTTCAGCTTCCCCGACGAGATCGGCTCCGGCCTCCCCGTCTTCCACCCCAAGGGCGGCGTGATCAAGCGGGAGATGGAGGACTACGTCCGCCTCCGGCACATCGAGGAGGGCTTCGAGTACGTCGGCACCCCGCACATCGCCAAGGAGGGGCTCTTCCACACCTCCGGCCACCTCCCGTACTACGGCGAGGGCATGTTCCCGGCGCTGGACGTGGACGGTATGGACTACCGCCTCAAGGCGATGAACTGCCCGATGCACAACCTGATCTACCGCTCCCGCCAGCGCTCCTACCGGGAGCTCCCGCTGCGCCTGTTCGAGTTCGGCAGCGTCTACCGCCACGAGAAGTCCGGCGTGGTGCACGGCCTGACCCGGGTCCGCGGGTTCGCCCAGGACGACTCGCACTCCTACTGCACCCCGGAGCAGGCGCCGGCCGAGGTCAAGCACCTGCTCGACTTCATGCTCAGCGTGCTGCGCGACTTCGGCCTCGACGACTTCTACCTGGAGCTGTCGACCCGCGACGAGTCCAAGGACAAGTTCATCGGCTCCGAAGAGGACTGGGCCACCGCCACCGCCGTGCTCGAGCGGGTGGGCCAGGAGACCGGCCTCGAGCTGGTCCCCGACCCCGGCGGCGCCGCCTATTACGGCCCGAAGATCTCGGTGCAGGCCAAGGACGCGATCGGCCGCACCTGGCAGATGGGCACCGTCCAGTACGACTTCAACCAGCCGTCAGCGGACCGCTTCAACCTCGAGTACGTCGCCGCCGACGGCTCCCGGCAGCAGCCGGTGATGATCCACTCCGCGAAGTTCGGCTCGATCGAGCGGTTCCTCGGTGTGCTCACCGAGCACTACGCCGGCGCCTTCCCTCCGTGGCTGGCCCCGGTCCAGGTGCAGGCGATCCCGATCGCGGAGCGGCACAACGACTACCTGTTCGACGTGGCGGCCCAGCTGCGCGCGAAGGGGATCCGGGTCGAGGTCGACGTCTCCGACGACCGGATGCAGAAGAAGATCCGCAACGCACAGCTGCAGAAGGTGCCGTTCATGGTGATCGCCGGCGACCAGGACGTCGAGGCGGGTGCGGTGAGCTTCCGCTACCGCGACGGACGCCAGGACAACGGCGTCCCCATCGCCGAGGCGATCGAGCGGGTCGCGTCCGCCGTCGCCGCCCGAGCCCAGGTCTGAGCAGATGGCGCGCCGCGCCGGCCTGGCCGTCGTACTCCTGCTGCTGACCGCGGGGTGCGCCGGGCAGGAGCCCGCCGTCGACGCCACGCCGACGACGCCGTCCTCGACGGCGACCACCCTGGCGACCCCCGAGGACGCGACCGACCAGCCGCGAGCAGGTGGCGACGCCGGCGACCCCGGGGCCGACGCGAGCAGCTTGGCCAAGCAGGCCGAGAAGTACGCCCAGGGCGGGATGGGGACGACGCGCAAGAGCGACATCGCGCCCCGCGACGGCGAGGTGCTCGGCGCCGACATCAGCTGGCCGCAGTGCCCCAAGGGCATGGGCATCCCGGAGAAGCAGGGCCAGGGCATGCCGATGCCGCTGCCAACAGCGGAGTACGTCGTGCTCGGGCTGACCAACGGTCCGGGGTTCACCCCGAACCCGTGCCTGGCCGACCAGGTGCAGTGGGCCCGCGACAACGAGGTGCTCGTCGCCGCCTACGCCGTGTCCAGCTTCCCGGACAGGAAGACCCTCGAGGAGTACGGCGCCGACGGCCCCTACGACGCCTCGACCCGCGCCGGGCGGCTCAAGAACGTCGGCTACCAGCAGGCCCGCTTCAACATCGGCACCATGGGCCGGGTCGGCCTGCTCAGCCCGATCGTGTGGATCGACGTCGAGCCGGTGCCGGTCTTCGAGTGGAGCGACGACGTCAAGGCCAACGCCGCGGTGATCGAGGGCGTCGCCCGCGGCTACGTCGACGCCGGCTTCAAGATCGGTGTCTACTCCACGCCGAGCCTCTACGAGCGGGTCGTCGGCGACTACAGCCTCGGCGGCGTGCCGGAGTGGCGGGCGGCCGGGCAGACCTCGCGGGGCGAGGCGCTCGACCGGTGCGGACCGGACTGGTCCATCCAGGGCGGCCCGTCGGTGATGGGGCAGTGGGTCGAGCAGCAGCGTGACCAGAACATCACCTGCCCGGGGATCGCGAAGGACCTCGGACTGTGGTTCCACCGCTTCCGATGATGGCGTTGGCTACGCTTCCCCCGGGCGGCGAGCACCGCCAGGGGGGCGGGCGCAGCGGAGCGGTTCATGAGGACAGAAGCCAGATGACGGCCGACGGCACTCCCCACGTGCTCGACGGACGCCGCCGACGCTGGATGGAGCACAACCAGACCCGCCGGCAGGTGATCATCGACGCCGCGATCGCGGTGCTCGAACGGCAGGCCCCCGGCGAGGAGGTCCAGGTGCAGGCTGTCGCGGACGAGGCGAGCCTGAGTCGCACCGTGATCTACCGGCACTTCGAGGACCGGGCCGACCTCGACCGCGCCGTGCAGCGCCAGATCTGCGAGGACCTGGGCGGCCACCTGCTGCCCGCGCTGTCCCGCGACGGCCGGCCCGAGGAGATCATCCACCGGGTCATCGAGGCCTACGTGCGCTGGGCGTCGGAGCACCCCGCGTTGTACTGGTTCGCCGAGCGTGACCTGTCCGGCTGGGGGCCCAACCCGTTCGCCGAGTCGCTCGAGCTGGTGGCCGTGCAGATCGAGGGGATCATGGAGACGGTCGTCAGCCACCTCGGGGCCGAGCTTCCCCCGAACGACCGGGCCGGACTGGACCCGTGGGTGTTCGGCATGATCGGCGCGGTCTCCGGCGCGCTCCGCCGCTGGCTCAACCGGGAGGTGCGGGAGCCCGACGCCGAGACGTTCGTGGAGATCCTGTCCGAGACGGTGTGGCTCCAGATCGACGGCATGGCGACGTCGCGTGGGATCAACCTGCCGGACCTCCCGGTGGTCGAGCTGCTGCAGGGCCTCGGCCCGTCGGACGGGTGACCCCGAAGGCATGAGCGATCCCGATGGGCTGGAGCGGCTGTGGACCCCGCACCGCATGGCGTACGTGCAGGCCGACTCCGAGGAGGAGCCCTCCCACGCGGAGCCGCGTCCTGCGTGCCCGTTCTGCCGGATCACCCCCGACCCGGCCACGTCCAGCGACGACGAGCTGGTCGTCGTACGAGGGGAGACGGCGTACGCCGTGCTCAACCTCTACCCGTACAACCCCGGCCACCTGATGGTGATCCCGTACCGCCACGTCGCGGACTACGCCGACCTCGACGAGAAGGAGACCGCGGAGGTCGCCGAGCTGACCAAGCAGGCGCTGCGGACGCTCCGCGTCGTCTCCCAGCCGCACGCCTTCAACGTCGGCCTCAACCTGGGCGGCGCGGCGGGCGGCTCGCTCTCCGGGCACCTGCACCAGCACGTGGTCCCGCGCTGGTCGGGCGACGCGAACTTCATGACCGTCGTCGGCGGCACCAAGACCCTGCCGCAGCTGCTGTCGGAGACCCGCGACCTGCTCGCGAGCGCCTGGCCGGGTTGACGCTGATAGGTTCCTGACCCGTGCTGGAGCGCTTCAAGGAGTTCTGGGCAGGGACCGTCCTGCATCCCTTCGTGCGCCTGTTCATCAGGCTCGGGATCAGCCCCGACGCCGTCACGCTCGTCGGCACGGTCGGCGTCAGCGCCGCTGCCCTCGCCTTCTTCCCCCGCGGCGAGCTGCTGGTCGGTGTCCTGGTGATCACCGCCTTCGTGTTCAGCGACCTGATCGACGGCCGGATGGCGCGCGAGCTCGGGCGGCAGTCGCGGTTCGGCGCGTTCTGGGACTCCACCCTCGACCGGATCGGCGACGGCGCGATCTTCGGCGGCCTGGCGCTCTACTTCGCCGGCCCGGGGGACAGCTACCTCTACCTGTGCGTGACCCTGTGGTGCCTGGTCATGGGCTCGGTCACGTCGTATGCCCGGGCCCGGGCGGAGTCGCTCGGCATGGACGCGAAGGGCGGGATCGCGGAGCGCGCGGACCGGCTGGTGGCGGTCCTGGTGGCAACCGGCCTGAGCGCGATCTTCGACCTGCCGATCCTGTTGGAGGTCACCCTCTGGGCGCTCGCCTTCGCGAGCAGCTACACCGTGATCTTCCGGATCCTGAAGGTCCGACGGCAGGCGCTCGAGCTCGATGCCGCCGGCGGGGCGTCCACCGCTGGCCCCGAAGCCTGAGAACCGGCGGACTCGCCGTAGAATCGTCGGCATGAGCGAGCAGCACGAGCACGGCACGACCCGGGTCAAGCGCGGTATGGCCGAGATGCTCAAGGGTGGGGTGATCATGGACGTGGTCACGCCCGACCAGGCCAAGATCGCCGAGGACGCGGGCGCGGTCGCGGTGATGGCCCTCGAGCGGGTCCCCGCCGACATCCGGGCCCAGGGCGGGGTGTCGCGGATGAGCGACCCCGACATGATCGACGGGATCATCGAGGCGGTCTCCATCCCGGTGATGGCCAAGGCCCGGATCGGGCACTTCGCCGAGGCGCAGGTGCTGCAGTCGCTCGGTGTCGACTACATCGACGAGTCCGAGGTGCTGACCCCCGCCGACTACGCCAACCACATCGACAAGTGGGCGTTCACCGTCCCGTTCGTGTGCGGTGCGACCAACCTCGGCGAGGCGCTGCGCCGGATCACCGAGGGCGCGGCGATGATCCGCTCCAAGGGCGAGGCCGGCACCGGTGATGTGTCCAACGCGGTCACCCACATGCGCACCATCCGCGGTGAGATCCGCCGGCTCGGCTCGCTCGCCCCCGACGAGCTCTACGTCGCCGCCAAGGAGCTCCAGGCGCCGTACGACCTGGTGGCCGAGATGGCGCGGACCGGGAAGCTGCCGGTGGTGCTGTTCACCGCCGGCGGGATCGCGACCCCCGCGGACGCGGCGATGATGATGCAGCTCGGCGCCGAGGGCGTCTTCGTGGGCTCGGGCATCTTCAAGTCCGGCAACCCCGCCCAGCGGGCCGAGGCGATCGTGAAGGCCACCACCTTCTACGACGACCCCGACGTGATCGCCAAGGTCTCCCGCGGTCTGGGCGAGGCGATGGTCGGCATCAACGTCGAGGAGCTCGCCCAGCCGCACCGGCTCTCCGAGCGCGGCTGGTGACCTCGGCGGCGCCGGCCGTCGGTGTCTTCGCCCTCCAGGGCGACGTCCGCGAACACCTGCAGACCCTCACCGCCCTCGGCGCCGACGCCTTCGCCGTACGACGCCCGGCGGAGCTGGACCGCTGCGACGGTCTGGTGCTGCCCGGCGGGGAGTCCACGACGATGGCCAAGCTCGCCCGCACGTTCGAGCTGCTGGACCCGCTCCGCAAACGGGTCGCGGAGGGCATGCCCGCCTTCGGCACCTGCGCCGGCATGATCCTGCTCGCCGACCGCATCGTCGACGGCGCGGTCGGCCAGGAGACCATCGGCGGGCTCGACGTGACCGTCCGCCGCAACGCCTTCGGCCGGCAGGTCGACTCCTTCGAGGCGGACCTGCCGTTCCGGGGGCTGGCCGACACCGTGCACGCGGTGTTCATCCGGGCGCCCTGGGTGGAGCATGCCGGTCCCGACGTCGAGGTGCTCGCGGAGGCCGAGGGTCACCCGGTCGCCGTACGACAGGGGCATCTGCTCGCGACGTCGTTCCACCCCGAGGTCGACGGGGACGGCCGGGTGCACCGTCTCTTCCTCGAGATGCTGCAGCGATAGACTTCGTGGCCGTTGCCAGCCGCGCGCTGTCGTGTCGCAGGCTGTTGTCGAGTCGGAAGAGGGACTGATGTCTGGCCACTCCAAGTGGGCGACCACCAAGCACAAGAAGGCGGCCATCGACGCCAAGCGCGGCAAGCTGTTCGCCAAGCTGATCAAGAACATCGAGATCGCGGCCAAGATGGGCGGTCCCGACCCGGCCGGCAATCCCACGCTCTTCGACGCCATCCAGAAGGCGAAGAAGCAGTCGGTCCCGAACAAGAACATCGACTCCGCGGTCAAGCGCGGCGGCGGCCTCGAAGGCGGCGGCGTCGACTACGAGACGATCATGTACGAGGTCTACGGCCCCCAGGGCGTCGCGCTCCTGGTCGAGTGCCTCACCGACAACCGCAACCGCGCCGCGATGGAGGTCCGCACCGCGGTCACCCGCAACGGCGGCACCATGGCCGATCCGGGCTCGGTCTCCCGCCTCTTCAGCCGCAAGGGCGTCGTCGTGGTGCCCAAGCAGCAGGAGAAGGACGGAGCGGCGAGCGCGGTCACCGAGGACATGGTCCTCGAGGCCACCCTCGACGCGGGCGCCGAGGAGGTCAACGACCTCGGCGACAGCTTCGAGGTGCAGTCGGAGGCCAGCGACGTGGTCGCGGTCCGCACCGCCCTGCAGGACGCCGGCATCGACTACGACTCCGCCGACGTCCAGTTCGTCGCCACCATGGACATCCCGGTGACCGAGGCCGCGGCGGCGGAGAAGGTGTTCCGGCTGGTCGACGTCGTCGACGACCTCGACGACGTGCAGAACGTCTTCACGAACGCCGACATCCCCGACGAGGTCCTAGAGTCGATCGACGCCTGATCGGGCGACCGACGCGTCGAGGCCCGGCGTGTCACGCGCGAACAACGTCGCCCGGGATCTAGCGTTGCTCCGAACATCTGTTCGGACGAGAGGTGACGACGTGCGCGTGCTCGGGATCGACCCGGGACTCACCCGCTGTGGCATGGGCGTGGTCGAGGGCTCGGTCGGTCGACCCCTGGGGCTGGTCGACGTCGGCGTGATCCGTACCGCCGCCCAGGTGCCGGTCCCCGAGCGGCTGGTGACGATCGAACGCGGCGTCGACGCCTGGCTCGACGAGCACCGGCCCGACGCCGTCGCGATCGAGCGGATCTTCGCCCGCTCCGACGTCAGCACCATCATGGGCACCGCCCAGGCCGCCGGCATCGCCATGGTCTGCGCCGCGCGACGCGGGCTCCCGGTCGCGCTCCACACACCGAGCGAGGTCAAGGCCGCGGTCTCCGGCAACGGCCGCGCCGACAAGGCGCAGGTCGGCGCGATGGTCACCCGGATCCTGCGGCTGGACGCCCCGCCCAAGCCGGCCGACGCCGCCGACGCGCTGGCGCTGGCCATCACCCACATCTGGAGGGGAGGAGCGCAGGCGCGGATCGACGCCGCGCTCGCTGCCGCCGGGAGGAAGAACGCATGAGGAGGCCCGCATGATCGCCTTCGTCCGTGGCAACGTCGCCGCGGTGACGCTGTCCAGCGCCGTCGTCGAGGTGGGGGGAGTGGGCCTCGAGCTGATGTGCACCCCCGGCACGCTGGCGCAGCTGCGCACCGGACGGCAGGCCACGCTGCCGACCAGCATGGTCGTGCGCGAGGACTCGCTGACGCTCTACGGGTTCGCCGACGACGACGAGAAGGTCATGTTCGAGCTCGCCCAGACCGCCTCGGGGGTCGGTCCCAAGCTGGCGCAGGCGATGCTCGCCGTACTCTCCCCGGACGGGCTGCGCACCGCCATCGCCTCCGACGACGTCAAGACGCTGACCAGGGTGCCCGGCATCGGGCAGAAGGGCGCGCAGCGGATCATCCTCGAGCTCAAGGACCGCATCGGCGCCCCGAGCGGCTCCGCCGCCGGGAGTACGACGACCGGCGCCGCCGCGTGGCGCGACCAGGTCCACCAGGGACTGGTCGGGCTGGGCTACAACGCCCGGGACGCCGAGAAGGCGGTCGATGCCGTCGCCGACGAGGCGGGCGGGGCCTCACCCGATGTCGGCGCGCTGCTCCGAGCGGCCCTGCGAACCCTGTCGAAGGCCTGATCGATGCCCTTCCACGAGGACGAGCTGGAGACGGCGGAGGAGGTGCACCTCCGCTCGCTGACCGCGGCGGAGGCCGAGGGCGACGAGCGGGCGGTGGAGGCCGCGCTGCGCCCGAGGAGCCTCGACGAGGTGGTGGGGCAGGCGCGGGTGCGGGACCAGCTCGGCCTGGTGCTCGAGGCCGCGCGGCAGCGGGAGCGCGCGCCCGACCACGTGCTGCTGTCCGGTCCGCCGGGCCTGGGCAAGACCACGCTGGCGATGATCATCGCCCACGAGATGAGCGTGCCGCTGCGGTTGACGAGCGGTCCGGCGATCACCCACGCCGGTGACCTGGCCGCCATCCTGTCCGGCCTCAACGAGGGTGAGGTGCTCTTCGTCGACGAGATCCACCGGATGTCGCGGCCGGCCGAGGAGATGCTCTACCTCGCGATGGAGGACTTCCGGGTCGACGTGATCATCGGCAAGGGCCCCGGCGCCACGGCGATCCCGCTGGAGATCCCGCCGTTCACCCTGGTCGGTGCCACCACCCGGGCCGGCCTGCTGCCCGGGCCGCTGCGCGACCGGTTCGGCTTCACCGCCCACTTGGAGTTCTACGAGCCCGCCGAGCTCGACCTGATCGTCAACCGCTCCGCCGGGCTGCTCGGCGTCGAGCTGACCCCGGAGGGATCCGCCGAGATCGCCGGCCGCTCGCGGGGCACGCCGCGCATCGCCAACCGGCTCCTGCGGCGGGTCCGCGACTTCGCCCAGGTGCGGGCGGACGGCGTGGTCACCCACGGGGTGGCGCAGGCCGCCCTCGACCTCTACGAGGTCGACGAGCTCGGCCTGGACCGGCTCGACCGCGCCGTGATCGACGTACTCTGCCGCCGCTTCGGTGGCGGCCCCGTCGGCGTCTCCACCATCGCCGTCGCTGTCGGCGAGGAGCGGGAGACGGTCGAGGAGGTGGCCGAGCCTTTCCTGGTCCGCAACGGGTTCCTGGCCCGGACGCCGCGGGGTCGGATCGCCACCCCGGCAGCGTGGGCGCACCTCGGACTCGCCGCCCCCGTCATCCCCGCCGACACAGGGGAGCAGACCCTCTTCGAGGACTGAGCGACCGGACCTCCTACCGATCACCTGATGGTAGGAGACCGTGGCTACACTTGCCCGTCGGCCCGCCCTACCCATCCGGTGCGGTGCCACACCCCGCACTCGTTCGAGAGGTTTGTCGGTGAAGGAGCTCGCCCCCTGGCTGTGGATCGCCGCTATCGCGTTGGTCTTCTGGCTGCTCATCATTCGCCCGGCGTCGAAGCGCCAGAAGGAGATCGCGGCGCTTCAGTCCTCGCTCTCCGTGGGTGACGAGGTGATCCTGACCTCCGGCGTGTTCGCCACGGTCACCGAGATCACCGACGACCACCTCGCGGTCGAGATCGCTCCGGGTGTCGTGATCCGCGTCGCGCGCGGCGCGGTCGCGTCGGTCCGCCAGGAAGCCGCCCAGGCCGAGGACACCACCGAGCCGGCCGCGGGCCAGGCCACGGACGCCACCCCCGACGACACCGAGGAGCGCTGAGCATGGCTTCCCGCCGTCCGCGCCCAGGGCGCACCCTCGTCATCTTCTTCCTCGGACTCGCCATCTGCTACGGCCTGGTCGCCCTCGCGGACATGACCTCCGACACCAACAGCTGGAAGCCGACCCTCGGCCTCGACCTCGAGGGCGGCACCAGGATCACGCTGACCGCCGAGAAGGAGCCCAGCGCGGAGAACCTCGAGGAGGCCCGCCGGATCATCGACCAGCGCGTCAACGGCTCGGGTGTCACCGAGGCGGCCGTCACCACGCAGGGCGACCGCAACATCGTGGTCGAGGTCCCCGGCGAGAACACCAACCGTGCGCAGCTGGAGGAGACCGTCAAGCGGCAGGCCCAGCTGAGGTTCCGGCTGGTCGCGTGCTCCGACGGCAACCCCGGCCCGTGTGCGGCCGGCACCGGACTGCCCGGTGGCCTGGGTCGTGCCCCGCTCGACCTCGCCGGTGCAGCCCAGGAGGAGCCGACGGACGGCACCGCCGACGGCACCACCGACGGGGCCACCCCGACCGACGGTGCGACGGAGACCCCGGCGGGGCAGCCGACCGAGGGGGAGACGCCCACGCAGGACGACCCCGCCGGCGACGGCGACACGTGGACGGTCCAGGACGACATCGCCTGGTCCCGCAACCCCGACCCCGAGTCGATCGCGATCTTCAACGCCCACACGTGCGACGACAAGGGTGTGCTGCGGACCCAGGAGGGCGACCCCGCCAACCTGCCCGACGAGCCCGACCAGTCCCTCGTGGCCTGCTCGGCGCCCACGGACCGCATCTCCTACAAGTACCTGCTGAGCCGGTCGGTCATCGAGGGCACCGAGCTCGACGACGCCAGCGCGGGCACCCCGCAGAACGGTGTCGGCTGGGAAGTCGGGATCGAGATGGGCAACGACAAGAACCGGGCGCTCCCGCGGGGATCGGCCGGTGCCTCCGACGACTTCGAGGCCGTGTCCCGCGCCTTCCAGGGCACCGACGAGCAGTTCGCGATCGTGCTGGACAGCGTCGTGATCTCGGCGCCGGTGATGACCGCGGTCATCACCGACGGCCGCTCGAGCATCACCGGCGACTTCAGCGAGCAGGAGGCGCTCGACCTCGCCAACAGCCTCAAGTTCGGCTCGCTGCCGATCGCCTTCGACGACGACCAGACCTCGGTGGAGGAGATCGGCCCGTCCCTGGCCGGCAACCAACTCTCGGCCGGCCTGACCGCGGGCGGCATCGGCCTCGCCCTGGTGATGCTGTACTGCCTGCTGTACTACCGCGGCCTCGGCCTGGTCGTCGTCGCCTCGCTCTTCGTCGCCGCCGCCGTGGTCTACGCGATGGTGCTGCTGCTGAGCGAGACCGCCGGCTTCGCGCTGACCCTGCCCGGCATCGCCGGGCTGATCATCGCCGTGGGTGTCACCGCCGACTCGTTCGTGATCTTCTTCGAGCGCATTCGTGACGAGATGCGCGAGGGCAAGTCGATGCGGGTCGCGGTGGAGACGGGCTGGGCCCGCGCCCGGGTGACCCGGGTCGCGGCCAACACGGTCCAGCTGCTCTCGGCCTCCGTGCTCTACATCTTCGCGACCGGTGCGGTGAAGGGCTTCGGCTTCGCACTCGGCCTGACCACCCTGATCGACCTCGCGGTGCTGTTCTGGTTCACCAAGCCGATGGTGTCCTGGCTCGCGCAGTTCAAGATCTTCAACTCCGGACACAAGCTGTCGGGTCTCAGCAAGGAGACGCTGGGCATGGACCTGCCTCACCCGCGCCGTACCGCTGCCGTGGGAGGTGACGCCTGATGGGCAAGATGTCCCGGGTCGGCAACGACCTGTACCTCGGCCGCAAGTCGATCAACTTCGTCGGCAAGCCGTGGCTCTGGTACGCCATCTCCGCCGTCCTGGTCGGCGCCGCCGTCCTCACGCTGTACCTCAAGCCGCTCAACATGGGCGTCGAGTTCGTCGGCGGCACCACCTTCTCCGTGCCGGTCGGCCAGGGCAACGCCACGCAGGACGCGGCCGACGCCCTCCAAGAGGCGGTCGGCAACGCCGACATCAAGAACGCCGAGAACCCCGCGGTCACCACCGAGGGCAACGCCGCGCTCACGGTCCAGGTCGAGAACCTCACCGAGAAGCAGCGCAACGAGCTGTCGCAGCTGATCCAGGCCGAGTTCCCGGGGGTGACGGACAACGACATCTCCAAGACCGACATCGGTCCGAGCTGGGGCGCGGAGGTGGCGAAGCGCGCGCTGCTCGGCATCGCGATCTTCCTGGTGCTCGTGGTCCTCTTCATCTGGGGCTACTTCCGCGAGTGGCGGATGTCGGTCGCGGCGTTCATGGCGCTCGTCCACGACGTCGCGCTGACCGTCGGGGTCTACGCCCTGTCCGGCTTCCAGGTCACGCCGGCGGCGGTCACCGGACTGCTCGCGATCCTGGGCTTCTCGCTCTACGACACCGTGGTCGTGTTCGACAAGGTGCGCGAGAACACCGTGCAGCTCCGCAAGAGCACGCAGTCCTACGCCGACGCGGCCAACCTGGCGGTGAACCAGACGCTGGTGCGGTCGATCAACACCTCGATCGTGGCGCTGATCCCGATCGGGGCGATCCTCTACGTCAGCGCCGTGCAGCTCGGCGCGAGCTCGCTTCAGGACCTGGCGCTCGCGCAGTTCGTCGGCATGGGCGTCGGCGTGTACTCCTCGGTGATGCTCGCGCCCCGGATCCTGGTGCACCTGAAGTCCCAGGAGACCGAGGTCCAGCTGCAGGCGCGGCGCGCGAAGGCCAAGCAGCGCGCGCTGGCCGACCGGTACGCCGCCGTACCGGTCTTCAAGGACGACGTCCCGGTCACGCCCAGTCGGGACCGAGACTCCCTCGACCTCGACGAGCCCGACGAGCTGGTCGAGGCCGACGAGGAGGAGGAGCGGCCCACCCGCGGTGCGGCGGCCGCGATGGGCAAGGGGCGGATCGCCCCCACCCCCAACCGGCCGGTGGGCGAGAGCCGCAGCTCGGGGCGCAACCAGCCGGTGCGGCAGACCCGCTCCAAGCGCGGCAAGAAGTAGCTCGACGGTGCAGGTCGTGGGGGACCGGTCTGTCACGCAGCAGGCGGTCGAGGCACTGGAACGGCTGGTCCGTGACGTGCCCGACTTCCCCGAGCCCGGGATCGTCTTCAAGGACATCACGCCGCTGCTGGCCGACCCGGCGGGATTCCGTGTCGTCGTCGACGCCCTGGCCGCCGTCGGCCGCGGCGACGACGGCACGCCGGTCGTCGACAAGGTCGTCGGCATGGAGGCACGCGGGTTCATGTTCGCGGCTCCCGTGGCCCTCGCCCTCGGCGTCGGGTTCGTCCCCGTCCGCAAGGCCGGCAAGCTTCCCCACGCCACTCACGAGGTCGCCTACGAGCTGGAGTACGGCGAAGCGGTGCTGCAGCTCCACCAGGACGCACTGGCGCCGGGTGACCGGGTGCTGATCGTCGACGACGTACTCGCGACCGGCGGTACCGCGCAGGCCACGTGCGAGCTGGTCGCGCGCTGCGGAGCGCGGCCGGTCGCGTTCGCCGTACTCATGGAGCTCGGCTTCCTCGCCGGCCGCGACGCCCTGGGCGACGTGCCGGTCACAGCGCTGGTCACAGCGCCCGGCGATTAGACTCCAGGCATGAGCGAGGAACAGGCGCCGGAGCGGCCGGTTCCCGCACGCCCGGTCGCAGTTCCGGCGGTCACCAGCGACCTGTCCGGTGGCGGCCGCAGCATGCGCGCGCGGCTGGCCAGGATGGGCAGCCGCGCCCAGACCTCCAACCCGGTCCTGGAGCCGCTGTTCCGGGCCGTGCGCGCCAACCATCCCAAGGCCGACCTGGCCCTGCTGGAGCGCGCGTACGTCACCGCCGAGCGACTGCACAGCGAGCAGAAGCGCAAGAGCGGTGACCCCTACATCACCCACCCGCTCGCGGTGACCACGATCCTGGCCGGGATCGGCATGACGGAGCCGACCCTCGTCGCGGCCCTGCTGCACGACACGGTCGAGGACACGCCGTACACCCTCGAGCAGTGTCGCAAGGAGTTCGGCGACGAGGTGGCGCAGCTGGTCGACGGGGTCACCAAGCTCGACAAGGTCGTCTACGGCGAGAACGCCAAGGCCGAGACCATCCGCAAGATGATCGTCGCGATGTCGCGCGACATCCGGGTGCTCGTGATCAAGCTCGCCGACCGGCTGCACAACATGCGCACCCTGCGGTTCGTGCCGCAGAAGAGCCAGGAGCGCATCGCACGCGAGACGCTCGACATCTACGCGCCGCTCGCCCACCGGCTCGGCATGAACACCATCAAGTGGGAGCTGGAGGACCTCGCGTTCTCCACCCTCCACCCCAAGATCTACGACGAGATCGTCCGCCTGGTCGCCGAGCGTGCGCCGTCGCGCGACTCGTTCCTGGCGGAGGTCATCACCCAGGTCGAGAAGGACCTGCGCGAGGCGAAGATCAAGGCCACCGTGACCGGCCGGCCGAAGCACTACTACTCGATCTACCAGAAGATGATCGTCGGCGGCCGCGACTTCTCCGACATCTACGACCTGGTCGGCATCCGCATCCTCGTCGAGGAGGACCGCGACTGCTACGCGGTGCTCGGCGTCCTGCACTCACGGTGGAACCCGGTCCTGGGGCGGTTCAAGGACTACGTCGCGATGCCGAAGTTCAACATGTACCAGTCGCTCCACACCACGGTGATCGGTCCGCAGGGCAAGGCGGTCGAGATGCAGATCCGCACCTTCGCCCAGCACCGCCGGGCCGAGTACGGCGTCGCGGCGCACTGGAAGTACAAGGAGGTCGCCCGCACCGGCGGCGAGGCCGGTCAGCGGGAGCGTGGCGGCGCCGGCTCGACCGGGGACGACATGTCCTGGGTGCGACAGCTGCTCGACTGGCAGAGCGAGGTCGAGGACCCCGGGGAGTTCCTGGAGTCCCTGCGGTTCGAGATCAACCAGACCGAGACCTACGTCTTCACCCCGCGCGGCGACGTGATCGCGCTGCCCTCCGGGTCCACGCCGGTCGACTTCGCCTACGCCGTGCACACCGAGGTGGGGCACCGCACGATCGGCGCGCGCGTCAACGGACGGCTTGTGCCGCTGGAGTCCACGCTCGAGAACGGCGACGTGGTCGAGGTCTTCACCTCCAAGGCGGAGGGTGCCGGTCCCTCGCGCGACTGGCTGAACTTCGTGAAGTCGCAGCGCGCCCGCTCCAAGATCCGCCAGTGGTTCACCAAGGAGCGTCGCGAGGAGGCGATCGAGCGTGGCAAGGACGAGATCGCCAAGCTGATGCGCAAGGAGGGCCTGCCTCTCAAGCGCCTGCTCACCCACGACTCCCTGAACCTCGTCGCGGCCGCGATGCGCCTGGCGGACGTCTCCGCCCTCTACGCCGCGGTCGGCGAGGGCAACCTCGGCGCCCAGGCCGTCGTCCGCAAGGTGATCGAGCTGCACGGCGGCGACGAGGGGGCCCAGGAGGACCTCGCCGAGGCGGTCACCATCACCGGCCGCGGTCGCGGTCGCCGGTCCCGCCCGGCGAGCGGCGACGCCGGCGTCATCGTCACCGGCGCGCCCGACGTGTGGGTGAAGCTCGCGAAGTGCTGCACGCCGGTCCCGCCCGACTCGATCCTCGGCTTCGTCACCAAGGGCGGCGGCGTCTCGGTGCACCGCAAGGACTGCACCAACGCCGAGAGCCTGCTCTCACAGCCCGAGAAGGTCGTCGACGTCGAGTGGGCGCCCACCGGCCAGTCGACGTTCCTGGTCAACATCCAGGTCGAGGCGCTGGACCGGGCCCGCCTGCTCTCCGACATCACCATGGTGCTGTCCGACGTGCACGTGAACATCCTCTCCGCCAACCTGACCACCTCCCGCGACCGGGTCGCGAAGTCGCGGTTCACCTTCGAGATGGCCGACGCCAAGCACCTCGACACCGTCCTCAAGGCCGTGCGGACCGTGCCGGGTGTGTTTGATGCGTACCGCGTGACGCAGTAGGGGTGCTGCGGCGGCGCAGGAATCACCGGTTAACCGGTGATTCCAGCACTTCACGGGTGTTGCAACGCCCCAGAAGCGCACGGAAACCTCCGCGCTCGAGGGCGAATGAGCGTTATCCACAGGCGCGAGATCGTTCGTTCGGATTCGTCGTACGGCGGGCACCTTCTGAGCCATGTACCTGCCCGAGGACGACGTACGCCTCATCCCTATCTCGTTGCGGTCGGAGCTGCTCGCACGTGGTCACACCGATCGGAGCCTGGCTCGCGAGGTGAGGTCGGGGCAACTCGCCAGATCACGCCGCGGCGCGTACGTCGACGGCCGCGTGTGGCGAGAGATGACTGCTGAGCAGCAGTACGCCGTCCGTGCGCGCGCTGCGTACAGGCAGGCCCGGACCGACGTGCTCCTGAGCCACACCTCGGCCCTGCCGTTCCTCGATGCGCCACTGTGGGGTTTCGGGCTCGATGACACACACCTCACGAGGTTCGACGGCCGGACGGGTCGCCGCGAAAGGGGCATTCGTCAGCACTGCGGACAGTTGGCGGACGGCGATGTCGTTCTCGCGCATGATGGCCTGCAGTTCGCTTCGCCGATCCGGGCGACGTTGGAGGTTTCGACCGTCGGCTCTGTCGAGGCGACCCTGGTGGTCGCCAACCACTTCCTCCACCGCGGCGACTTCACGCTCGATCAGCTGCGGGAACGATATGACCCGGCGATGGACCGCTGGCCCAACTCGCTCGCGACAGGGCTCGTCCTCCGCCTCGCCGAACCTCGGATCGAGTCCCCGGGCGAGACGCGGACGTCGTACTTCCTGTGGCGGCACAGTCTGCCGGCTCCAATCCCACAGTTCGAGGTGTACGACGGGGACCGGTTCGTCGCACGCCTGGACTTCGCGCTCCCCGACCATGGGATCTGGATCGAGTTCGACGGGAAGGTCAAGTACCAACAGCACCTACGGCCGGGGGAGGACGCGACCGAAGCGGTGCTACGAGAAAAGCGCCGGGAAGAGCAGATCGCGGAACTGACCGGGTGGCGGTGTCTGCGAGTCACCTGGTCGGACCTGGCTGACCCCGCGCGTCTGGAGCGTCGGATCCGTGACCTCATCGCATCCGTCGCGGCCGCCCGTGTCAACGCTGGATGAGTCGCTCCGAGGACACAGGCGTCACACGACCCGGCCGGAACTGGCACTTCCCGGCCGTTGCAACGCCCCAGAAGTGCGGGAATCGCCGGTTAACCGGCGATTCCCCCCCGCCGCCACCCTCAGCTGTAGTCCTCCGCCGCCCGGCGCGCCATCTCCAGGAACGACTTGCGACCCTCGAGGTTCTCCTCGAGCTCGCGGATCTTCTTGGCGTCACCCTTGGCGCGGGCGGCCTCGAGCTTGGCCTCGGCGTCGGCGATCGCGGCCTCGAGCTTGGTGATCATGTCGTCGGCGCGGGCGGACTTCTCCGGGTCGGACCTGTGCCACTGGTCGTCCTCGGCCTTGCGGATCTCCTGCTCGATGGCGCGCATCCGGCCCTCGAGCTCCTTGATCCGGTCGCGCGGGACCTTGCCGGCGGCGTCCCAGCGGTCGGCGAGGTCGCGGAACGCGGCCTTCGCGGCGGCCACGTCGCCGGTCTCCCTCAAGGGGCCGAGGATCGCCTCGGCCTCGACGAGGAGCTGCTCCTTGACCACGGCGTTGGCCGCGAACTCGCTGTCGAGGGCGGCGTTGGCCTCGTCGCGGGCGCCGAAGAACTTGTCCTGGGCACCGCGGAACCGCTTCCAGAGCTCGTCGTCCACGGCCTTCGGCGCCAGGCCCGCGGCCTTCCACTCGCGCATCAGGTCGCGGTAGCGCCCTGCCGTCGCGCCCCAGTCGGTGGAGTCGGCCAGCGCCTCGGCCTCGTTGGCCAGGCGCTCCTTGACGACCCGGGCGCCCTCGCGCTTCTCGTCCTGCTCGGCGAAGTGCGCCTTGCGTGCCTTCGTGTACGACGAACGGGCCGAGGAGAACCGCTTCCACAGCGCGTCGTCGGACGCCTTGTCGATCCGGGGGAGCGTCTTCCACTCCTCGAGCAGCTCCCTCAGGCGGTTGGCGCCGTTCTTCCAGTCCCGCCCGGCCGCGATCTTCTCGGCCTCGTCGGCGAGCCGTTCCTTGTGCTCCCGTGCCTCGACGGCCCGCTGCGCCTTCTGCGCCTTCCGCGCGTCACGCTGGCTGGCGATGACCGGGCCGAGCTCGTCCAGCTTGCGGGTGAGGGTCGCGAGGTCGCCGACGGCGTGGGCGTCGACGAGCTGCTCGCGGACCATCTTCACCGAGGTGGCTGCCTCCTCCGGCGACAGCACGCCCGAGAGGATCCGCTGGTGCAGCAGATCCACTTCGAGCGCGAGGTTGTCGTAGCGCTTGGTGTAGAACGCCATCGCCTCCTCGGGCGTCGCGTCCGGCATCTGCCCGACCGCCCGCTCGCCGTCGGCTGTCTTCACATAGACGGTGCCGTCGCTGTCCACGCGGCCCCAGTCGGAGGTAGTCACAATCCGCCATGTTAGGCGGTCCCGCCCGCCCCCGAGTCCGGACGCCCCGCCCGATAGGCTGGGTCGGTGCTGATCGCCGCCTTCCCCGCCGGACCGTGGGGCACCAACTGCTACGTCGCGGCCACCGGGGCCGGGGCCGAGTGCGTGGTGATCGACCCCGGCAAGGACGCCGCTCCGGGCGTCGCCGACGTGGTCCGCGAGCACCGGCTCAAGCCGGTCGCCGTGCTTCTCACCCACGGGCACATCGACCACATGTGGTCGGTGACGCCGGTCGCCGGCACCTACGACGCAACGGCCTGGATCCACCCCGACGACCGGCACCTGCTGACCGACCCGCTCGCCGGCATGTCCAAGGAGACCGCCGGCATGCTGCTCGGCGGCGGCTACGAGTTCACCGAGCCCGACGGCGTCGCGGAGCTGACGGACGGCGCCGCCCTCGAGCTCGCCGGCCTGCGGTTCGTGGTCGACCACACCCCGGGGCACACCCAGGGCTCCGTCACCTTCCGCACCCCCTACGACGCCGACATCTCCGAGGTCATGTTCTCCGGCGACCTCCTCTTCGCCGGCTCCATCGGGCGCACCGATCTGCCGGGCGGCGACCACGCCACGATGCTGCGGTCGCTGGAGTCGAAGGTGCTCCCGCTCGCCGACGACATCGTGGTGCTGCCCGGCCACGGCGAGCAGACCACCATCGGTCGCGAGCGCGCGACCAACCCGTTCCTGCTCGACCTCCAGGACTCCGGCTCCGTCGGCCGCGTCACCCGGGGTCTGTGAGCGATGGCGAAGACTGCCCCGGTCAGGCCGCTCAGCGGCTTCCCCGAGCTGCTGCCCGAGCTGCGGTTCGTCGAGCAGCAGGTCGTCGACACCCTGCGGGCCACCTTCGAGCTGCACGGCTTCGCCGGGATCGAGACCCGCGCCGTGGAGCCTCTCGACCAGCTGCTCCGCAAGGGTGACACCTCCAAGGAGGTCTACCTGCTGCGACGGCTCCACGAGGAGTCGGCCGACGGCCACGCGGGCCTCGGTCTGCACTTCGACCTGACGGTGCCGTTCGCGCGCTACGTGCTGGAGAACGCCGGCAAGCTGGAGTTCCCGTTCCGTCGCTACCAGATCCAGAAGGCCTGGCGCGGTGAGCGACCCCAGGAGGGCCGCTTCCGCGAGTTCACCCAGGCCGACATCGACGTCGTCGGTCGCGACACGCTGCCGTTCCACCACGACGTCGAGGTCACGCGGGTCATGGTCGACGCGCTCACCCGACTCGACTTCCTGCCCGGCTTCCGGCTCCAGGTCAACAACCGCAAGCTGATCCAGGGCTTCTACGCCGGCCTCGGCATCGACGACGTCGACGAGGTGATGCGGCTGGTCGACAAGCTCGACAAGCTGCCCGCCGAGAAGGTGCGGGCGGGGCTCCTCGACGAGGTCGGGCTGGACGACAAGACCGCCGACCAGGTGCTCGAGCTGGCCACGATCAGGGCCTCCGACGAGTCCTTCGTGGACGACGTACGACGCCTCGGGGTCGAGCACGACCTGCTCGACGAGGGCCTCGCCGAGCTCGCCGAGCTGGTCTCCTCCTGCGCGGACCTGGTCAGTGACCGGGTCCGCGTGATCGCCGACCTCTCGATCGCCCGAGGCCTCGACTACTACACAGGCACGGTGTTCGAGACCCGCCTCGACGGCTACGAGTCGCTGGGCTCCATCTGCTCCGGCGGACGGTACGACGCCCTCGCCTCCGACGGCCGTACGACGTACCCCGGCGTCGGCATCTCGCTCGGCGTGAGCCGCGTCGTCGTGCCCCTGCTGGCCCGGACCGGTCTCACCGCGTCGCGCTCGGTGCCGAGCGCGGTCCTGGTGGCGGTGGTCGACGAGGAGAGCCGCACCACCTCCAACGCGGTGGCGTCAGCGCTGCGCGCACGGGGGATCCCGTGCGAGGTCGCGGCCGCGGCCCAGAAGTTCGGCAAGCAGATCCGCACCGCGGAGCGACGTGGCATTCCCTACGTGTGGTTCCCGGGCGTCGACGACGACGGCGCGACGAGCCACCAGGTCAAGGACATCCGCAGCGGCCATCAGGTCGCGGCCGATCCGGCGACGTGGCAGCCTCCTCAGGAGGACCTGCGACCCCAGATCATCACCCCAGCCAACGAGGAGCAGAACCAGTGATCCGCACCCATGACGCCGGCGCCCTCCGCGCGGAGCACGTCGGCCAGACCGTCGCCCTCGCGGGATGGGTGGCCAACCGGCGTGATCACGGGGGAGTGGCCTTCATCGACCTTCGCGAGGCGAGCGGCGTCGTACAGGTCGTGATCCGCGACGAGGAGGTCGCGCACAGCCTCCGCGCCGAGTACTGCCTGCGGGTGACGGGTGAGGTCGTGGCGCGCCTCGAGGGCAACGAGAACCCCAACCTGCCAACGGGCCAGGTGGAGGTCGTGGCGAGCGAGGTGGAGGTGCTCAGCGCCGCCGCTCCGCTGCCGTTCCCGATCAGCGACCACGTCGACGTGGGGGAGGAGGTGCGGCTCAGGCACCGCTACCTCGACCTGCGTCGCACCGCCCCGGGCAACGCGATCCGCCTGCGCAGCCAGGTCAACAAGGCCGCCCGCGACGTGCTCGCGGCTCGCGACTTCGTGGAGATCGAGACGCCGACCCTGACCCGGTCGACGCCCGAGGGTGCGCGGGACTTCCTGGTGCCGGCGCGACTCCAGCCTGGCAGCTGGTACGCGCTTCCGCAGAGCCCGCAGCTGTTCAAGCAGCTGCTGATGGTCGCCGGCATGGAGCGCTACTACCAGATCGCGCGCTGCTATCGCGACGAGGACTTCCGTGCCGACCGGCAGCCGGAGTTCACCCAGCTCGACATCGAGATGAGCTTCGTGACGCAGGACGACGTGATCGCCCTGGGCGAGGAGATCGTGGCGGCGCTGTGGAAGCTGATCGGCTACGACATCCCGCTGCCGCTGCCGCGGATGACGTACGCCGAGGCGATGGCCCGCTTCGGCTCCGACAAGCCGGACCTGCGGATGGGCCAGGAGCTCGTCGACTGCACCGAGTTCTTCAAGGACACCCCGTTCCGGGTCTTCTCGCCCGAGAACGCCCAGTACGTCGGCGCCGTCGTCATGCCGGGCGGCGCCGGCCAGCCGCGCAAGCAGCTCGACGCCTGGCAGGACTGGGCGAAGCAGCGCGGCGCGCGGGGTCTCGCCTACATCCTCGTCGGCGAGGAGGGCGAGCTCGGGGGACCGGTCGCCAAGAACCTGTCGGAGGCCGAGCGGGCCGGCATCGCCGCGCACGTCGGCGCCCAGCCCGGTGACTGCATCTTCTTCGGCGCCGGCGCCGTGAAGTCCAGCCGCTCGCTGCTCGGCGCCGCCCGGCTGGAGATCGGCCGCCGCACCGGCCTGATCGACGAGGATGCGTGGAGCTTCCTGTGGGTCGTCGACGCACCGCTCTTCGAGCCGGCCGATGAGGCCACTGCGGCCGGCGACGTCGCCGTCGGCGGTGGAGCGTGGACCGCGGTCCACCACGCCTTCACGAGCCCGCAGGACCTGGAGGCGTTCGACAAGGAACCCGGCGACGCGCTCGCCTGGGCCTACGACATCGTCTGCAACGGCAACGAGATCGGCGGCGGCTCGATCCGTATCCATCGTGAGGACATCCAGAAGCGGGTGTTCGAGGTGATGGGCATCGGCGAGGAGGAGGCCGAGGAGAAGTTCGGCTTCCTGCTCGAGGCGTTCAAGTACGGCGCTCCGCCGCACGGCGGCATCGCGTTCGGATGGGACCGTGTGGTGGCACTGCTGGCGGGCACCGATTCCATCCGCGACGTCATCGCCTTCCCGAAGACCGGTGGCGGATACGACCCGCTCACCGCGGCTCCGGCTCCGATCACCCCGGAGCAGCGGAAGGAAGCCGGTGTGGACGCCCGGCCGGAGAAGGAACCCCACTCCTGACCCCCTTTCGGCCGGATGGTTTGCCGCGGGGTCGAGACCAGATCGTTACCGCGTCGGCATCGTTTCGCGTCCGAGGTTGGCCCTAGAGTCGCAACGGCGCTCGGGGTCAGCCCCTCGCGCTGACCGACCTTCCGCCGACCTCGAAGGGTGAGGATGACTGCGCCGAGCAGCGAGCTGGACAGCCATCTGGCCGTAGACCGTGGGCCCGACACGCTGCTGACCGAGGTGGTCAGCAAGTCGCCCATGCGACTCGCGGTGGCGCGGTTCCGCAAGGACAAGCTGTCGATGGTGTCCCTCGTGGTCGTCGTCCTGTTCTTCCTGCTCGCGATCAGCGCTCCGATCCTCGTGGCCGCCGACCTGATCGACCCCCTCAAGAACGACACCGACCTCCTCGACGAGTACGGCCTCCCTCTCGGGTCCTTCGGCGGCATCTCGGGCGATCACTGGCTGGGCGTAGAGCCCGGCGGCGGCCGGGACGCGCTCGCGCGGCTGTGGTACGGGACGACGTTCTCCCTGTCGATCGCGATCGCTGCGACGATCATCGCGATGTTCATCGGCGTCGTCGCCGGGATCGTCTCCGGCGCTGCGGGCGGCTGGGTCGACGCGATCATCGGACGCGCGATCGACCTCACCCTCGCGTTTCCCCAGACCCTGATGCTGCTGGCGCTCTCGGCGGTCGGCCTGGCGTTCGTGGAGGAGATCCTGGGCGTGCCGCGCGGCAACCCCGCGGCCGCCGTCTACGTGGTCGGCGTGCTCGGTCTGTTCGGCTGGACCGCGGTGGCCCGGATCGTGCGCGGCCAGGTGCTCTCGCTGCGTGAACGCGAGTTCGTCCAGGCTTCGCAGATGATCGGCGCGTCGCGCTTCCGCATCTACTTCCGCGAGATCCTGCCCAACCTGTGGGCGCCGATCCTGGTGACGTTCACCCTGATGATGCCGGCGTTCGTCTCCGCCGAGGCTGCGCTCAGCTTCCTCGGGGTCGGCATCTCCGCACCCACGCCGACGCTCGGCAACATCCTGACCGACGCGCTCCGGTACGCCGACTCGGCCTTCCTGTACTTCTTCTTCCCGGCTCTGCTGATCGCGATCATCGTCGTCTCGTTCAACCTGCTCGGCGACGGCCTCCGTGACGCACTCGACCCGAAGGGTCACCGGTGAACCCACCTGTGACCGACCAACGACTTCGTCGACACCGCGTCGTCGAACGTGCCGCACCCCGTGCTGCACATCCAAGGAGGAAGCAAATGGGTATGAAACTGAAAAGGGTCGCTGCGGCAGGTGCCGCAACGGTCCTCGGGTTGACCCTGGCCGCCTGTGGTGGTGGGTCTAGCGACGACGGTGGGGGCTCGGGCAACAACGCCGACGCCGTCAAGGGCGGCACGCTGCGCTACCTGCAGCACTTCCCCTTCGAGAGCTCGGACCCGCAGCGCATCTACTACGGTGTCCAGCTCGGCAACTGGCGGCGTGTGCTCTACCGCGGCCTGCTCGCCTTCCCGATGTCGGAGGACCCGGAAGTCGCAACGACCCCTGTGCCCGACCTCGCCACTGACACCGGCACCGCCAGTGAGGGCGGCAAGGTGTGGTCGTTCACCCTCAAGGACGGCGTGAAGTGGGAGGACGGCAGCGACATCACCTGTGAGGACGTGCAGTACGGCACCAGCCGGGTGTTCGCCAACGACGTGATCATCGGCGGCCCCAACTACACGCTGAGCTATGTCGACGTCGAGGACTACCCCGGCCCCTACAAGGCCACGCCGGAGCAGCAGGCGGCCTTCGAGGACGCGGTCAGCTGTGACGGCAAGACCATCACGTTCCGGTTCAACAAGCCATGGGCCGACTTCCCGCAGGCCGTGGCCGGCATGATGATGACCGACCCGTACAAGAAGAGCTTCGACGAGGGCGACCGGTCCAAGTGGAAGGTCCTCTCCAACGGCCCCTACAAGATCGAGTCGGGCACCTGGGACAAGAACAAGGGCGCGACCCTGGTCCGCAACCCTGAGTACGACCCGGCCACCGATGACCCGGAGACGCTGCGTCTCGCCCTGCCGGACACGATCGAGTGGACGATCGACCCGTCCGACACCGCGGGTGAGCTGTTCAACGACCGGCTGATCCAGGACACCGGCGACGACCAGTACGCGATCACCACGGCACGCGTGGCTCCGCCGCAGATGCCGAAGATCGTCGGCCCGGTCGAGGACCGCTACCAGAACGTGCTCTCGCCCTACAACTCCTACCTGGTCCCCAACGCCAAGCGGATCACCGACGTCAAGGTGCGCGAGGCCCTCGCGGTCGCGCTGAACCTGAACGACTACGTCAAGGCGCTCGGCGGCGAGGCCATGGGGGAGCCCGGCGAGACCATCGTCAACCCCAGCGTCAGCGGCGCCCAGGACAACCCGGCGTTCGCCAACGACAACGACAACGACGGTGACCCCGAGGCGGCGAAGGCGCTGCTCCAGGAGGCCGGCGTCAAGCTGCCGTACCCGATCAAGCTCGGGTACCAGAAGTCGCCGACCACCGACAAGGCGATGGCGATCATCAAGGAGGGCTGGGACGCGGCCGGCTTCAAGGTCGAGCTCGAGGGTCTGAGCGACACCTACTACGACGTGATCGCTCAGCCCGACAAGGACATGGACGTCATGTGGGCCGGCTGGGGTGCCGACTGGCCCTCGATGATGACCGTCCTGCCGCCGCTGTTCGACAGCCGGCCGAACATCTCCTCGACGACCTGTGGCAACGACTACGGGTGCTACCAGAGCGAGGAGTTCGAGGCGCTGGTCGACGAGGCCGCGAACTCGGACAACACCGAGGACCAGATCGTAGCCCTCCAGGAGGCGGACAAGGTGCTCGGTGAGACCTACGCCTACATCCCGCTGGAGATCACGAAGTTCAACTGGTTGCACGGCTCCAAGGTGACTGGCTTCACCACCACCCCGGCGTCGAACTCCTACCCGGAGATCGGACTCATCGGCGTCGCCGACTGATCCGCTGCACCTCCTGAGAGTGCTGGGCGGGCGCACCGCGTCCGCCCAGCACTCCTGGCGGGGCGTCGACCACGACCCCGCCGCGTCGCCACGCCGCATGCCGGCGCTCGAATCCCCAGACAGGCTGGAACGAACTCATGTGGGCTTACGCCGCTCGTCGCGTCATCATCGGCCTGCTGCTGCTCCTCACGCTCTCCTTCGTCACCTTCGTGCTCTTCTTCGCAGCACCGGTCGACCAGGCCAAGTACGCCTGCGGGAAGATCTGCAACGAGGACCAGATCGCGGTCACTGAGAAGGCGCTCGGATACGACAAGCCGGTCCACGAGCAGTGGGGGGGCTTCATCAAGGGAATCGCGGTCGGACGTGACTTCCCTGTCGACCCCGAGCTGCGTGCTGCTGCGCCGGACATCGTCACCCACTGCGCGGCCCCCTGCTTCGGCTACTCCCACAACAACGCGAAGACCGTCAACGAGCTCGTCGCTGCCGCCGCCCCCACGTCGATGTCCCTGGCGATGGTGGCGGTCGTGATGTGGCTCGCCGGCGGCGTCACGCTCGGCATCCTCGCCGCGGTCACCAAGGGGACGATCCTCGACCGGGGGATCGTCGGGCTCACCCTGATCGCCTACGCCTTCCCGACCTTCTTCATCGGCGTCTTCTTCCTGAAGTACGTCGTGATCAAGTGGGAGGTCCTCCCTTACCCGAAGTACGTCACCATCGAGGACGCGGGAGTGATGGCGTGGTTCACCAATCTGCTGCTACCCGGGTTCACGCTCGCCCTCGTCTTCCTCGCCAGCTACGTCCGGATGACCCGTGCCTTCGTCCTGGAGTCGATGGGAGAGGACTACATCCGCACTGCGACCGCCAAGGGCCTCGCGGCACGGAAGGTGCTGTTCAAGCACGGCTTGCGCGCAGCGCTCACGCCCCTGGTCACCATGACCGGCCTGGACTTCGCGACCCTGCTGGGCGGCGCGATCATCACCGAGTCGGTGTTCGCCTACCCCGGCCTGGGGCTGCTGACCGTCCAGTCATCGAACGCCTGGGACCTGCCGACCATCATCGGCGTGGTCGTCCTCGCAGGAGGGTTCGTGGTGGTGGCCAACATCGTCGTCGACATCGCCTATGCGTTCATCGACCCGCGCGTGCGGCTGGGCTAGGGGGCCTGCGACATGGAGAAGTTCCTCACGGTGGACGACCTCAAGGTCCACTTCCCGACCCCCGACGGCGTCGTCAAGGCGACCGACGGGCTCAGCTTCGGCCTCGACCGCGGCAAGACCCTCGGCATCGTCGGCGAGTCCGGCTCGGGCAAGTCGGTGTCGAGCTCGGCGATCCTGGGCCTGCACCGCGGCACCAGCGCCCGGGTGAGCGGCAGCATCCGGCTGGACGGCACCGACCTGCTGGCCATCTCCAACCAGGAGATGCGCAGGCTCCGCGGCAAGGACGTCGCGATGATCTTCCAGGACCCGCTCTCGGCCCTGCACCCCTACTACAGCGTGGGCAACCAGATCGCCGAGGCCTACCGCGTGCACCACGCCGTGAGCCGCAAGGAGGCGCGGACCCGGGTGGTCGACATGCTCGCGCGGGTCGGCATCCCGCAGCCGGACCGTCGGTACGACGCCTACCCGCACCAGTTCTCGGGCGGTATGCGGCAGCGGGCGATGATCGCGATGTCGCTGATCAACGACCCCAGCCTGATCATCGCGGACGAGCCGACGACGGCGCTCGACGTGACGGTCCAGGCGCAGATCCTGGACCTGCTGCAGGACCTCCAGAACGAGTTCAACACCGCGGTCATCATCATCACCCACGACCTCGGCGTGGTGGCCGAGATGGCCGACGACGTGCTAGTGATGTACGCCGGCCGGGCGGTCGAGTACGGGCCGGTCACCGAGGTGCTGACGCACCCCGAGATGCCCTACACCTGGGGCCTGCTCTCCAGCGTGCCGGACGTCACCGCCGACACGTCCAAGCGGATGGTGCCGATCCCGGGCAACCCGCCCAGCCTGCTGAACCCGCCGCCGGGATGCCCGTTCAACCCGCGGTGCGTGCACCGGCACAAGGTGCCCGGCGACCTGTGCCGCACCGAGCTGCCGGCACTGATCCCCGGCAACCGGGGAGAGGACCACCTGAAGCGCTGCCACCTGTCGAACCCCGAGATGATCTACGAGACCGAAGTGGTTCCACAGTTCGATCCTGCGCTTGCCGAGGAGCGGTGACGATGGCCGAGTCCGACCAGACAGTGACCGAGGGTACCGCGGCGGAAGAGGTCCCCACCGTCGACGAGGTGCTCAGCCAGGCGCACGCCGCCTCGGAGCTCGACCCCGACGCCCCAGCCGTGCTGACGGTCTCCAACCTCAGGATGTACTTCCCCGTCCGCTCGACCGGCATCATCCGCCGGAAGGTCGGGGACATCCAGGCCGTCGACGGGATCTCCCTCGCCCTGCCCAAGGGCGGCTCGGTCGGCCTGGTCGGCGAGTCCGGCTGCGGCAAGTCGACCGCCGGCCGCGCGATCACCCGGCTGTACCAGCCCACGGCCGGCTCCATCGAGTTCGAGGGCCGCGACCTCGCGACGATCTCGAACCGGGAGCTGAAGCCGCTGCGCCGCGAGGTCCAGATGATCTTCCAGGACCCCTACAGCTCGCTCAACCCGAGGCACACCGTGGGGTCGATCGTCGCCGCCCCGCTGCGGATCCACAACGTGGTGCCGAAGAACCAGACCCTCAAGCGGGTGCAGGAGCTGCTGGAGGTGGTCGGCCTCAATCCCGAGCACTACAACCGCTACCCCAACGAGTTCTCCGGCGGCCAGCGGCAGCGCATCGGCATCGCCCGCGCCCTCGCCCTGCAGCCGAAGGTGATCGTGGCCGACGAGCCGGTCTCCGCGCTCGACGTCTCGATCCAGGCGCAGGTGATCAACCTCCTGCAGGACCTCCAGCGCGAGTTCGACATCGCGTTCCTCTTCATCGCCCACGATCTCGCGGTGGTCCGCCACTTCTGCCCGGAGATCGCGGTGATGTACCTGGGCAAGATCGTCGAGATCGGCGATCGGGACTCGATCTACAACAACGCCCACCACCCCTACACCCAGGCGCTGCTCTCCGCCGTGCCGGATGTGAAGCAGGCGATCACCGGCGGCCGGCGGGAGCGGATCCAGCTCACCGGAGACGTGCCGAGCCCGATCGACCCGCCCTCGGGATGCCGCTTCCGGACCCGCTGCCCGATCGCCCAGGAGATCTGCTCCCGGCACGAGCCGCCGCTGCTGCAGATCGGACGGCGGCACAAGGTCGCCTGCCACTTCCCGGGCCGGCTGGGCGAGCACCCGCACGCGCCGCTGACGGCCGGTCTGCTGGGCGTGGACGCCGAGGGACGTCCCGACCCCGGCGCCAGCCCGAGCAGCGACCTGGTCGAGCAGCCCGGGTATGCGGACACCTGGTTCGACCTGGACAAGAAGTCGATCGGTCGCGCCTGAGTGTCGTCTCCTAGAGTCACCTAGGTGGACCCCGAGCCCCAGCTGTTCGACACCCCCTCCGCCAGGAGTACGACGTCGGGCGGGTCGTTGGCCGACGCCGGCCATGCGGCGGCCCCGCTCGCGGTCCGGATGCGGCCGCGCGACCTGGACGAGCTCGTCGGGCAGTCGCAGCTCCGGGCGCCGGGCTCGCCGCTGCGGCAGCTGGTCGAGGGCGACAACTCTCTCTCGCTGCTGCTCTGGGGGCCTCCCGGGACCGGCAAGACGACGATCGCCTCGATCATCAGCCAGCAGACCGGTCGGCGGTTCGTGGAGGTCTCCGCCGTCTCGGCGGGGGTGAAGGACGTGCGGGCGGCGATCGACGCCGCCCGGGCGACGCTCGTCGCCACGGGGGAGGAGACCGTCCTCTTCGTCGACGAGGTGCACCGGTTCAGCAAGGCGCAGCAGGACGCGCTGCTCCCCGGGGTCGAGAACCGCTGGGTGACCCTGGTGGCCGCCACCACCGAGAACCCGTCGTTCAGCGTGATCTCGCCGCTGCTCTCGCGCAGCCTGCTGCTCCGCCTGCAGCCGCTGACCGACGAGGACGTGAAGGCAGTCGTGGACCGCGCAGTGGTCGACGAGCGCGGACTTGGCGGCCGGTTCACCCTCGACGAGGACGCCCGTGACCATGTCGTGCGGCTCGCCGGGGGCGACGCGCGCCGGTCGCTCACCTACCTGGAGGCGGCCGCGGGCGCCGCGGCCTCCAAGGGCAGCGACGTCATCGACCTGGCGACCGCGGAGACCGCGGCCGACCAGGCGGCGGTGCGCTACGACCGCGACGGCGACCAGCACTACGACGTGATCAGCGCCTTCATCAAGTCGGTCCGCGGCTCCGACGCCGACGCCGCGCTGCACTACCTCGCGCGGATGATCGAGGCGGGGGAGGACCCGCGGTTCATCGCCCGCCGGCTGATGATCCTGGCGAGCGAGGACATCGGGCTGGCCGACCCGACGGCGCTGCCCACCGCGGTGGCGGCCGCGCAGACCGTCCAGCTGATCGGGATGCCTGAGGCGCAGCTGACGCTGGCCCACGCGACGGTCGCGCTCGCCGTCGCCCCGAAGTCGAATGCGGTGACGCTCGCGATCGGCGAGGCGATCGCCGACGTCCGTGCCGGCAAGATCGGCTCGGTGCCTGCGCACCTGCGCGACGCTCACTACCCCGGCGCGAAGACCCTCGGCCACGGCACGGGCTACGTCTACAGCCACGATGCTCCGTTCGGCATCGCGGAGCAGCAGTACGCCCCGAACGTGGTCGTCGGCGCCCGCTACTACCGACCTACCGAGCTCGGCGCCGAGGCCACGGTGAAGCAGCGGTGGGAGCGGATTCGGCGGCTGATCCGCGGCAAGTAGGCTTGCCCGTCGTGACCAACGAGCTCGCCGTGCCGATCTGGCTGGCCGTCGCGACCGTGACGGGCCTGGTGGTCCTGGCGTGCGTGGCGGTCGGCCTGGTCGTGTCCGTTCGCCGGTCGGGCCGCCGCACCGCGGAGCTGATCGCGACCGCCGCGGGCGACGCGGAGGCGCTACGGGAGCAGCTCGCCTCGATCGAGGAGGAGCTGCGCACCCAGGCCGAGGCCGCCGTCGTACCCGAGCGGGTGCCGGTCGCCGTGGTCGACGGCCGCGAGTACGTCATCACCGAGCTCGGAGAGGACGGCGGGCCGCGGGTGCCGGCACGCGTCGTCCCCGGACCCCTGTTCGCCGACATCCTCCTGCGCGAGAGCGTCATCAAGACCGCCTCGCTCGCCGCTGGCCTGCGCCGCGCGCTGTCGCCGGAGGTCCGGCACCGGATCCGGTTCGAGATGCGGCGCGAGGTCAAGCGCGCGCGCAAGCAGCGCAGAGCCGACCTGCGACAGGCCCGCCGTGAGTGGGAGGCCCGCCAGCGCGCGGGCATCGAGGGGTCCCCATGAGGGGCTTCTGGTTCACAGCCGGCGCGGCCGCAGGCGTGTACGGCGTCGTGAAGGCGCGGCGGATCGTCGAGGCGTTCACCGTCGACGGGATGCGCGACCGGGTGGGTGCGGTCTTCGTCGGAGCCCGGATGTTCCGCGAGGAGGTCGCCCAGGGCAAGGCCGACGCCGAGGTCCAGCTCCGCGAGCGCTTCCGCGCCGCCGCGGACGGGCCGCCCGAGCTGGCCGCCGGATCCCCAGCACCTGCGATCGAGACCACGAGCACCGAGGAAGGCACATCATGACGGCGACGCCGGACCGGTACCTGAGCAGCGCGGAGATCCGCAACCGGTTCCTCGCCCACTTCGAGGCGCGCGGGCACACGGTCGTGCCGTCGGCGTCGCTGCTGCTGGACGACCCGAACCTGCTCTTCGTCAACGCCGGCATGGTCCCGTTCAAGCCCTACTTCCTCGGTCAGGAGACGCCGCCGTACCCCCGGGCGGCGAGCGTGCAGAAGTGCATCCGCACGCCCGACATCGAGGAGGTCGGCAAGACCACCCGGCACGGCACCTTCTTCGAGATGTGCGGGAACTTCAGCTTCGGCGACTACTTCAAGGAAGGTGCCATCGAGCTCGCCTGGGAGCTGGTCACCAGGCCCCAGGCCGACGGCGGCTTCGGCCTGGACGAGTCGATCCTCTATCCCTCGGTCCTCGACGGGGACGACGAGGCCATCGCGCTGTGGAAGAAGGTCACCGGGCTTTCCGACGACCGCATCGTGCGCCTTCCCCCCAAGGAGAACTACTGGTCGATGGGCGTCCCGGGCCCCGGTGGACCCTGCTCGGAGATCCTGATCGACCGCGGGCCGGAGTTCGGAGCGGACCGCGACTGGGATGCCGGCGACCGGTACCTGGAGTTCTGGAACCTGGTCTTCATGCAGGACGAGCTCTCCGCCGTCCGCAGCAAGTCCGACTTCGACATCGCCGGGCAGCTGCCGAAGAAGAACATCGACACCGGCATGGGCCTCGAGCGGGTGGCCTACCTGTTGCAGGGCAAGAGCAACATGTACGAGATCGACGTCGTCTTCCCGGTGATCGAGAAGACGATGGCGCTCACCGGCAAGGCCTACGGCGCCGCCTACGACGACGACGTCCGGTTCCGGGTGGTCGCCGACCACGTCCGGTCCTCGATGATGCTGATCGGCGACGGCGTCACGCCGGGCAACGAGGGTCGCGGCTACGTGCTGCGGCGCCTGCTGCGTCGTGCGGTCCGCAACGTCCGTCTGCTCGGGTACGACGACCCGGCGCTGCCCGAGCTGCTGCCGGTCTCGCGGGACCGGATGGGCGAGAGCTACCCCGAGCTCCACGCCGACTGGGACCGGATCGCGCAGGTGGCCTTCGCCGAGGAGGAGGCGTTCCGCAAGACCCTCCAGGCCGGCACCCAGATCTTCGACCTCGCCGCCGGCGAGGTGAAGAGGTCCGGTGCTGCCACGATCCCGGGCCAGAAGGCGTTCGCGCTCCACGACACCTACGGGTTCCCGATCGACCTCACCTTGGAGATGGCCGCCGAGGCCGGGCTCCAGGTCGACGAGGAGGGCTTCCGTCAGCTGATGGCCGAACAGCGCGAGCGGGCGAAGGCCGACGCCCGCGCGAAGAAGGGCCAGCACGCGGACACCGGCGTCTACCGCGGGATCCTCGACGAGCACGGCCCCACCGAGTGGCTCGCCTACGAGACCCTCGAGACGGAGTCGCGGGCGCTCGCCGTACTCCAGACCGGTGCGCCGGTCCGCTCGCTGGCGGAGGGCGAGGTCGGCGAGGTGGTGCTCGACCGCACGCCGTTCTACGCCGAGTCCGGCGGCCAGGTGGCCGACGCGGGCGTCATCGAGTTCGACGGCGGCAGGCTCGAGGTGCTCGACGTCCAGCGGCCGGTGCGCGGCCTGGTGGTGCACCAGGTGCGGGTCGTCGAGGGTGAGCTGGCGGTGTCGACCGCCGCGGCCACCCGGGGTCTGCACGCCAAGGTCGACCCCGAGTGGCGCACGGGTGCGCGGCAGGCCCACTCCGGCACCCACATCGTGCACGCCGCGCTGCGCGAGGTGCTCGGCCCCACGGCACTCCAGTCCGGCTCGTACAACCGTCCCGGCTACCTCCGCCTCGACTTCGGCTGGCTCAATTCACTCTCCCCGGAGCAGGTGCACCAGATCGAGGAGGTCTCCAACCACGCGCTGCGGGCCGACCTGCCCGTGGGCTGGCAGTACATGACGCTGGGGGAGGCCCGCGACTGGGGCGCGCTCGCACTCTTCGGCGAGACCTACGACGACCAGAAGGTCAGAGTGGTGGAGATCGGCGGCCCGTGGTCGCGCGAGCTCTGCGGCGGGACCCACGTGGACCACTCCAGCCAGGTCGGCACGATCGTGGTCACCGGAGAGTCCAGCGTCGGCTCCGGCAACCGGCGGATCGAGGCCCTCACCGGGGTCGAGGGCTTCGCCTACCTCGCGCGCGAGCGCGACGTCGTCAGCCAGCTCACGAGCATGCTCAAGACCCAGCCGGACGACCTGGTCGGTCGCGTGGGCGACCTCGTCGAGCGGCTCAGGCAGGCCGAGAAGGAGATGGAGCGGATCCGCATGGCCCAGCTCCTCGCCGCCGGCGGGGACCTGGCGGCGCGCGCCGTCGACGTCAACGGCGTGAAGCTGGTGACCCACCGCGTCGACGGCGCAGCGGCCGCTGACGTGCGCACGCTGGCCCTCGACGTCCGCGGTCGGCTCCCCGGTGACGCCCCCGGCGTGGTGGTGGTGATCGGCGCCGTCGACGGCAAGGTCTCGGTGGTCGCGGCGCTCAACGACGCCGCCCAGGCCCGCGGCCTGTCCGCGAACGACATGGTCCGCACCGTCGCGCCGTACGTCGACGGGCG
>NZ_SSXI01000269.1 GCF_004803405.1 Nocardioides sp.
ATCTCCCAGCTCCCCGCCGCCGAGCTCCCCGCCGCCGGGCGGACCGCCGCCCGGCTCCCACCAGGAGCCGCGGCGGTTCATGACGGCGACCGACTTCCTCGACCGCCGCCACGACGAGAAGGAGCCCGGCCCCGCGACCTGGGGCTGGCGCGGCCGCGTCCGGCGCTGGTCGGGCGGGCTGGTCAAGCCCCAGATGGGGCCGAGGGAACAGGCCTACGAGAAGGACCGCGCGCAGATCCAGAAGGACTTCGACGGCCCGCGCTCGATCGCGTTCGTCAACCCCAAGGGCGGTGCCGCGAAGACCACGAGCGTCCTGGCGACCGGCTACACGTTCGGCACGGTGCGTGGCGGCGGTGTCGTCGCCTGGGACAACAACGAGACCCGAGGGACGCTCGGGATCCGCGGATCGCGCAGCCGCCACCGCAACACCACCCGCGAGCTGCTGGCGGAGCTCGGTCGGTTCGGGGACGTCCACCAGTCGCGGATCGGGGACCTCGGCGCCTTCGTCCGCTCCCAGGGCGACGCGCACTTCGACGTGCTCGCCTCCGACGAGCGTCCCGACGTGACCGGTGTGATCCACGCGAAGGACTTCCTCGAGGTGCACGCCCTCCTCGAGCGGTTCTACCGGGTCATCCTGGTCGACACCGGCAACAACATGCGCGCGGAGAACTGGCTGGCCGCCGCCGATGCCGCCGACCTGCTGGTGGTGACCAGCACGGTGCGCGAGGACACCGGCTACAGCGGGCTGTGGATGCTCGACGCGCTGCAGGACGCGGGCTACGCCAACCTGAAGTACCGGACGATCACGGTGCTGTCCGACCCGAGCGAGAAGGTGGACCCCAAGCTGGCGGCGGACCTGGTGGCCGTCTACGAGCAGCGCACCCGTGGGGTCTACCGCGTGCCGTACGACCCGGCACTCGTGTCCGGCTCGGAGGTGCCCTACGGCCGGCTCTCGGCCGCCACCCAGCGCTCCTGGCTGCGCGCCTGCGCAGGCATGGCCGCCGCCCTCTGAGCGTCGCACCGGGGTTCGCGCACCCGGATTGCCCCTGACCGGTCGGGTACCGCCACGACTGCACCCCGTGATGCTCACGGGTGTGTCCGTGGACCACCGACGGAAGGGAGTGCCCGATGGGTGCCGACGACAAGCTGAGGAACACCGCCGAGGAGAAGCTGGGCGAGGCCAAGGAAGCGATGGGCAAGGCCAGCGACGACGAGGAGCTCGAGGCCGAGGGCAAGGGCGACCAGATGAAGGGCAGCCTCAAGCAGGCCGGCGAGAAGGTGAAGGACGCATTCAAGTAACCGACGTGCCGGTTCGTCCCGCGTGAGGGGGACCGGGTAGGGTTACGCCCGATCGACATCCTTTAACGAGCCGTCCTGTGAGGCGGAGAAGGAGGTCAGGCGAACCACATGCCTACCCACGCCCAGTCCGCCTCCGCGGGACGCGTCGTCCTCGACGCCGGCGACATCAGCCGGGCTCTGACCCGCATCTCCCATGAGATCCTCGAGCGCAACAAGGGCGCCGAGGATCTTCTCCTTCTCGGACTCCAGACCCGTGGCGTGCCCCTGGCCGAGCGGATCGCGACCAACATCGCCGAGGTGGAGGGCGCGACGGTCGCGACCGGCTCCCTCGACGTGACGATGTACCGCGACGACCTGCGCTCGCACCCGACCCGCGCCCCGCACCGGACCCAGGTGCCCGACGGCGCCGTCGACGGCAAGACCGTCGTGCTGGTCGACGACGTGCTCTTCTCCGGCCGCACCATCCGCGCCGCGCTGGACGCGCTGTCCGACATCGGCCGGCCTGCCGCCGTACGCCTCGCGGTGCTGGTGGACCGTGGCCACCGCGAGCTGCCGATCCGCGCCGACCACGTCGGCAAGAACCTCCCCACCGCGCGCACCGAGCGGGTCAGCCTGCACCTGGTGGAGACCGACGGGGAGGACGAGGTCCGCATCGTCGGATCCGCCAGCGGCAGCAAGGGAGGTGAGGCATGACCCGGCACCTGCTCAGCATCGACGACCTCGACGTCACGCAGATCGAGGAAATCTTCACGACGGCGGCGCAGATGCACGACGTGCAGAGGCGCGAGGTGAAGAAGCTCCCGGCGCTGCGCGGTCGCACGGTGATCAACCTCTTCTTCGAGGACTCCACCCGCACCCGCTCCAGCTTCGAGATCGCCGGCAAGTGGCTCTCCGCCGACGTGATCAACCTGTCGGCCAAGGGCAGCAGCGCCAGCAAGGGCGAGTCCCTGCGCGACACGGTGCTGACCGTCACCGCGATGGGCATCGACGGCCTGGTCGTGCGGCACTCCGCGAGCGGGGCAGCCGAGCAGATCAGCCGCTGGATCGACGTCCCGGTGATCAACGCCGGCGACGGCACCCACGAGCACCCCACGCAGGCCCTCCTCGACAGCTACACGCTGACCCGCCGCCTCGGCTCCCTCGACGGGAAGCACGTGGTGATGGTCGGCGACCTGACCCACAGCCGGGTCTTCCGCAGCAACGTCAAGTGCCTCGCCAAGCTCGGTGCCCAGGTCACCGTGGTGGCGCCGCCGACCCTGATGCCGGCCGGGGTCTCGGACTGGTCGAAGGAAGCAGGGTTCGCCACGTCGTACGACCTCGACAGGGTGCTCCCGGAGGCCGACGCGGTGATGATGCTGCGCGTCCAGCGCGAGCGGATGAGCGGCGGGTTCTTCCCGACCGCACGCGAGTACACCGTTCGCTACGGCCTCACCCGCGACCGGCTCGGCCTGCTCCAGCCGGGCGTGCCGATCCTCCACCCGGGACCGATGAACCGCGGTCTGGAGATCTCCGCCGACGCCGCCGACGCCGTCGACTCGGTCGTGCTCGACCAGGTCTCCGCCGGCGTCGCCGTGCGGATGTCCGTGCTCTACCACCTGCTCGCCGGGGAGCCTGCGCTGAACGAAGGAGGGCAGGCATGAGCCTGCTGATCAAGGGCGCCTCGCTGCTGGGCGAGACGACGGCCGACGTGCTCGTCGCCGACGGGAAGGTGCAGGAGGTCGGTTCGGTGACCGCCAAGGCGGACCGCACCGTCGACGCCGACGGACTGGTGCTGCTGCCCGGTCTCGTCGACCTCCACACGCACCTCCGCGAGCCGGGCCGCGAGGACGCGGAGACCGTCCTGACCGGGTCCCGCGCTGCCGCGGTCGGCGGCTACACCGCCGTGCTGGCGATGGCCAACACCAGCCCGGTGACCGACACCGGAGAGGCCGCGGAGCGGGTCTACGACCTCGGACGCCAGGCCGGTCTGGTCGACGTGCAGCCGGTCGGCGCCGTCACCAAGGCCCTCGCGGGCGAGGAGCTCGCCGAGCTCGGCCTGATGGCCCGGTCACGAGCGAGGGTCCGGGTGTTCTCCGACGACGGCAGGTGCGTCGCCGACGCGCGGGTGATGCGCCGGGCGCTGGAGTACGTCAAGGCCTTCGGCGGCGTCGTCAGCCAGCACAGCCAGGACCCGTCGCTGGCGGGCCCGACCGCGTGCTGCCACGAGGGCGAGCTCTCCGGACGCCTCGGCCTGCCCGGATGGCCCGGGGTCGCCGAGGAGGTCATCGTCGCCCGCGACGTGATGCTCGCCCGCCACACCGGCAGCCGCGTCCACGTCGCGCACGTGTCCACCGCCGGCTCGGTCGAGGTGATCCGCTGGGCCAAGGCCCAGGGGATCGACGTGACGGCGGAGGTGACGCCGCACCACCTGCTGCTCACCACCGACCTGCTGTCGGGGTACGACCCGACGTTCAAGGTGAATCCGCCGCTGCGCCCCGCCGAGGACGTCGAGGCGTTGCGCGCGGCACTGGCCGACGGGACGATCGACGCCGTCGCGACCGACCACGCGCCCCACGCCCGCCACGACAAGGAGCACGCCTTCGTCGACGCGGCGTTCGGCATGCTCGGTCTGGAGACCGCGCTCAGCGTCGTCAGCACCGTTATGGTCGAGCGCGGCCTGCTCGACTGGGCGGGCGTCGCGCGCACGATGAGCGAGCGCCCGGCCCGCATCGCCGGTCTCGACCACGGAGACCGGCCCCACGGCCGGCCGATCGCGGTCGGGGAGCCGGCCAACCTGACGCTGGTCGACCCGCAGGCGAAGGTCGTGGTGGACCGCGCCGACAGCGTCTCCCTCAGTCGCAACAACCCCTGGCATGACCGCAAGCTGACCGGTCGCGTGCTCGCCACGATCCTGCGTGGTGAGCCGACCGTCCTGGAAGGAGCTCTCGCCCGATGACGGTTTCGACAAGCCCAGCCTCAGGCGAGGCGCTACTCGTCCTGGAGGACGGCCGCACCTTCCGTGGCGAGGCGTACGGCGCTGAGGGCGAGACCTTCGGCGAGGCGGTGTTCAACACCGGGATGACGGGCTACCAGGAGACGCTGACCGACCCGTCCTACCACCGCCAGGTCGTGGTGATGACCGCGCCGCACATCGGCAACACCGGCGTCAACGACGAGGACCCGGAGTCCCGCAGGATCTGGGTGGCCGGCTACGTCGTGCGCGACCCCGCCCGTCGTCCGAGCAACTGGCGATCCGCGCGGTCGCTCGACGAGGAGCTGCGCGACCAGGGCGTGGTCGGCATCAGCGGCATCGACACCCGCGCGCTCACCCGCCACCTGCGCGAGCGGGGCGCGATGCGGGTCGGCATCTCCACCATGGAGACCAGCCCCGAGGCCCTGCTCGAGCGGGTCCGGCAGCAGCCGTCGATGAAGGGCGCCGACCTGGCCTCGGAGGTCACCACCTCCGAGCCGTACGTCGTCCCTGCGAAGGGCGAGACGCGGTTCACCGTGGTGGCCCTCGACCTCGGCATCAAGACGATGACGCCGCACCGGATGAGCGAGCGGGGGATCGAGGTGCACGTCCTGCCCTCGACGTCCACCATCGACGACATCCTGGCCGTCCGGCCCGACGGGCTCTTCTTCTCCAACGGCCCCGGCGACCCGGCCGCGACCGTGCATGAGATCGGGGTGCTCAAGGACGCGCTCGGCCGCGGCATCCCGTACTTCGGGATCTGCTTCGGCAACCAGCTGTTCGGCCGGGCCCTCGGGCTGGGCACCTTCAAACTGGGCTACGGCCACCGCGGGATCAACCAGCCGGTGATGGACCGCACCACCGGCAAGGTCGAGGTCACCGCCCACAACCACGGGTTCGCGGTGCAGTGGCCGGACGGAGTGCCGCTCGACGACTCCGTCCCGACGCCCTACGGCAGCGCATCGGTCAGCCACGTCTGCCTCAACGACGACGTGGTCGAGGGCCTGGAGCTGCGCAACGCCGACGGCAAGCTCACCGGCTTCTCGGTGCAGTACCACCCCGAGGCCGCCGCCGGCCCGCACGACGCGGCCTACCTGTTCGACCGGTTCGTCAAGCTCATGGAGGGCACGGCCTGATGCCGAAGCGCAGTGACATCAAGAGCGTCCTGGTGATCGGGTCCGGCCCGATCGTCATCGGCCAGGCCTGCGAGTTCGACTACTCGGGCACCCAGGCCTGCCGCGTGCTCAAGGCCGAGGGCCTGCGGGTGGTGCTGGTGAACTCCAACCCGGCGACGATCATGACCGACCCGGAGTTCGCCGACGCCACCTACGTGGAGCCGATCACCGCCGAGTACGTCGAGAAGGTGATCGCCAAGGAGCGCCCCGACGCGCTGCTGGCGACCCTGGGCGGCCAGACCGCGCTCAACTGCGCGGTCGCGCTCGACAAGGCCGGGGTCCTCGAGAAGTACGGCGTCGAGCTGATCGGAGCCTCGATCGAGGCGATCGACCGCGGCGAGAACCGCCAGATCTTCAAGAAGATCGTGGAGGAGCTCGGAGGAGAGGTCGCGAAGTCTGCGATCTGCCACTCCATGGACGACTGCCTGGCGGCCGTCGAGGAGCTCGGCTACCCGGTCGTCGTACGCCCCTCGTTCACCATGGGCGGCACCGGCTCGGGCATGGCCTACAACGAGGCCGACCTGCATCGGATCGCCGGCGCCGGCCTCGACGCGAGCCCGACCACCGAGGTGCTCCTGGAGGAGTCGATCCTCGGCTGGAAGGAGTACGAGCTCGAGGTCATGCGTGACACCGCGGACAACGTGGTGATCATCTGCTCGATCGAGAACCTCGACCCGATGGGGGTCCACACCGGCGACTCGATCACGGTGGCGCCCGCGATGACGCTGACCGACCGCGAGTACCAGGCCATGAGGGACCTCGCCATTGGCATCATCCGCTCGGTCGGGGTCGACACCGGCGGCTGCAACATCCAGTACGCCGTCAACCCGCGCGACGGGCGCCTCGTGGTGATCGAGATGAACCCGCGGGTCTCCCGGTCCTCGGCGCTGGCCTCGAAGGCGACCGGCTTCCCGATCGCCAAGATCGCGGCGAAGGTCGCCATCGGCTACACCCTCGACGAGATCCCCAACGACATCACCGCGGAGACGCCGGCGTCGTTCGAGCCGAGCCTCGACTACGTCGTGGTCAAGGTGCCGCGGTTCGCGTTCGAGAAGTTCCCCGGCGCCGACGCCGCGCTGACCACGCACATGAAGTCGGTCGGCGAGGCGATGGCCATCGGCCGCAACTTCACCGAGGCGCTGCAGAAGGCGCTGCGCTCGCTGGAGTCCAAGGACGCGCCGTTCGACTGGGACAAGAAGTACGTCGAGCTCCACAAGGCGGCCCTGCTCGAGGAGATCCGCACGCCCACCGACGGCCGCCTCAAGCGGGTCATGGACGCGATCCGCGCCGGGGCGACGCCGGAGGAGGTCTTCGAGGCCACCGGCATCGACCCGTGGTTCGTCGACCAGCTGATGCTGATCAACGAGATCGCGCTGGAGATCATCGACGCCCCGGAGCTGACGCCCGCGCTGCTGCGCAAGGCCAAGCGCCACGGGTTCTCCGACGTGCAGCTCGGCAAGATGCGCGGCATGAGCGCCGACGTCATCCGCGGAGTGCGGCACTCGCTGGGCATCCGGCCGGTCTACAAGACCGTCGACACGTGTGCTGCGGAGTTCGCCGCGAAGACGCCGTACCACTACTCCTCCTACGACGAGGAGACCGAGGTGGCCCCGCGGGAGAAGCCGGCCGTGATCATCCTCGGCAGCGGTCCGAACCGGATCGGCCAGGGCATCGAGTTCGACTACTCCTGCGTCCATGCCTGCCTCACGCTCAGCGAGGCGGGCTACGAGACGGTGATGGTCAACTGCAACCCGGAGACCGTGTCGACCGACTACGACACCTCCGACCGGCTCTACTTCGAGCCGCTGACGCTGGAGGACGTGCTCGAGATCGTGCACGCCGAGCAGCAGGCGGGACCGGTCGCAGGCGTCATCTGCCAGCTCGGCGGCCAGACCCCGCTGGGCCTCGCGCAGGGCCTGAAGGACAACGGCGTCACCATCGTCGGCACCAGCCCCGAGGCGATCCACCTCGCCGAGGAGCGGGGGGCGTTCGGCCGGGTGCTGGCCGAGGCGGGCCTGACCGCGCCGCAGCACGGCATGGCGACCTCCTTCGAGGAGGCCCGCGCGGTCGCGCAGCGGATCGGCTACCCGGTGCTGGTGCGGCCCTCCTACGTCCTGGGCGGCCGCGGCATGGAGATCGTCTACGACGACGCGTCGCTGTCGGACTACATCACCCGCGCCACCGAGGTCACGCCCGAGCACCCGGTGCTGGTGGACCGCTTCGTCGACGACGCGGTCGAGATCGACGTCGATGCGCTGTACGACGGCGAGGAGCTCTTCCTCGGCGGCGTGATGGAGCACATCGAGGAGGCCGGCATCCACTCCGGTGACTCCTCCTGCGCGCTTCCGCCGATCACGCTGGGCGAGTCGGAGATCAAGCGGATCCGCGAGGCGACCGAGGCGATCGCGCGGGGCGTGGGGGTGCGCGGGCTGATCAACATCCAGTTCGCCCTGGGCTCCGACGTGCTCTACGTGCTCGAGGCCAACCCGCGCGCCAGCCGCACCGTGCCGTTCGTCTCCAAGGCCACCGGCACGTCCCTGGCGAAGGCGTGCGCACGCCTGATGATGGGGGAGTCGATCGCCCAGCTGCGGGCGTCCGGGCTGCTGCCCGCCCAGGGCGACGGCGGCACGCTGCCCGCCGATCAGCCGATCGCTGTCAAGGAGGCGGTGATGCCGTTCAACCGGTTCCGCACCCCCGACGGCCAGCAGGTCGACACCGTCCTCGGCCCGGAGATGAAGTCCACCGGTGAGGTGATGGGTCTCGACGCCGACTTCGGTGCGGCGTTCGCGAAGGCCCAGGCCGGCGCGTTCGGCTCGCTCCCGACCAGCGGACGGGTGTTCGTGTCGATGGCCAACCGCGACAAGCGCCACATGATCTTCCCGATCAAGGTGCTGTCCGAGCACGGCTTCGAGATCCTCGCCACCCAGGGCACCGCCGAGGTGCTGCGCCGCAACGGCGTGGAGACCACCGTCGTGCGCAAGCACTTCGAGGGCACCGGCCCCCACGGTGAGAAGACGACCGTGCAGCTGATCCTCGACGGCGAGCTGGACCTGGTCATCAACACGCCGCACGGCACCACCTCCGGCGGCTCGGCACGACTCGACGGCTACGAGATCCGTACCGCGGCCGTGCGGGCCGGTGTCCCCTGCATCACCACGGTGCAGGGGCTGGGTGCGGCGGTCCAGGGCATCGAGGCGCTCAAGCGCGGCGAGATCACGGTCCGCTCGCTCCAGGAGTGGGCCAGCAGGTGAGGGTCTACGACCGGCTCTTCGAGCAGGTCCTGGTCCGCGTGGACGCAGAGCAGGCGCATCACCTGACGTACGCGGCGCTGCGGGCCGCCGGGCCGGTGCTGACCCGGGCCGAGGCTCCGGGTGGCTCCGGTGTCGAGCTGATGGGTCTGCACTTCCCCAACCGGCTCGGCCTTGCCCCCGGGTTCGACAAGAACGCCGAGGTCTTCGACCGGATGGGCGCCTTCGGGTTCGGCCACGTCGAGATCGGCACCGTCACCGCGCTGGCCCAGCCCGGCAACCCGCGGCCGCGGCTGTTCCGGCTGCCCGACGACCGCGCCATCGTGAACCGGATGGGCTTCAACAACGACGGCGCCCACGCGGTGGCCGACCGGCTGCGCCGACGCGGACCGTGGCAGTCCCGGCCCGGACGGGACGGCCGGGCGATGGTCGTGGGCGTCAACATCGGCAAGTCGAAGGTGGTGCCGGACGACGACCAGGTCGCGGTCGAGGGGGACTACGAGACGTCCACCCGCCTGCTGGCCCCCCTGGCCGACTACCTCGTGGTCAACGTCAGCTCCCCGAACACGCCGGGACTCCGCAACCTTCAGGCGGTCGAGAAGCTCGCCCCGCTGCTGGCGCACGTGCGGCGGACGGCCGACGAGGCCACCGACCGGGCGGGCCGCGATCCGGTGCCGCTGCTGGTGAAGATCGCCCCCGACCTCGACGACCAGGACGTGCTGGGCGTGGCCGACATGGCGCTCGACCTCGGCCTGGCGGGGATCGTCGCCACCAACACCACCATCCGCCGCGACGGGCTGGCGTCCGACCCGGGGACCGTCGAGGCGGCCGGTGCCGGCGGTCTCTCCGGGGCGCCCCTGCGCGAACGGGCCACCGAGGTCGTCCGCATGCTCCGCGGTCGCGTGGGCGACCGGCTGACGCTGATCGGCGTCGGCGGCATCAGCACGCCCGAGGACGCCCGCGAGCGGATCGCTGCGGGCGCCGACCTGGTCCAGGCCTACAGCGCGCTCGTCTACGGTGGCCCGATGTGGCCGCGCCGGATCGTGAAGGGAATCAGCGAATGAGCAGCAGCTTCGGGGCGAGGTTCACGGCAGCACTCGCCGAGCGCGGCCAGCTCTGCGTCGGCATCGACCCGCACGGCTCGCTGCTCCGTGCGTGGGGGTACGACGACGACCTGGCCGGGCTGGAGAAGTTCGCCCTCGGCGCGGTGGAGGCCGTGGCGCCGCTGTGCAGCGTCGTGAAGCCGCAGTCGGCCTTCTACGAGCGCTTCGGCAGTGCCGGCATCGCCGTGCTCGAGCGGGTCGTCGCCGAGTCGCGGGCTGCCGGCGCGCTGGTCCTGCTGGACGTGAAGCGCGGCGACATCGGATCCACCTCGCAGGCCTACGCCGACGCCTACCTCGACCCCACCTCGCCGCTCGCGGTCGACGCGATCACCGTCAGCCCCTACCTCGGGTTCGGGTCGCTGACGCCGTTCGTCGACACCGCCCGGCGCCACGACGCCGGCCTGTTCGTGCTGGCGGCCACCTCCAACAAGGAGGGACCGGAGGTGCAGGAGGCGGTCACGAGCGAGGCGTTCGGCGCGCGCACCGTGAGCGCCGCGATGCTCCAGCACCTCCGCGAGCTGAACGCGGAGGCGACGCCGCTGGGCTCCTTCGGCGCGGTCGTGGGCGCGACCCTTCGCGACGCATCCTTCCTCGGCTCCTCGGGGACCGAGGGGGGCAGCGGTGCCGATCTCGCGATCAACGGGCCGATCCTCGCTCCCGGGTACGGCGAGCAGGGAGGCACCACGAGCGACCTGGTCCGCATCTTCGGGTCGAACGCGCGTCACGTCCTAGCCAGCTCCTCGCGCGGCGTGCTGCGGCTCGGACCGGACCCGCTCGCGATGCGGGATGCCGTGGCGCGGGCCAACGACGAGCTGCGCGAGCTGCTGTCGTGAAGCTGCGGGGCCCCTCGCGTAGCGACCTGCCGCTGGTGGCCCTGGTCGTCGTGGCCGTGCTCGTCGGCGGGTTCTTCGTGCTGCGCGAGACGGGGGAGGACGACCCGTTCGCCGACTACTGCGCCGAGGTGGAGCAGCGCCGCGACGAGATCGGGGCCGCGGTCGCCGCCGGGCCGACCACCGGGCTGATCCGGGCGCTGCCGAGCTTCGAGGCGCTGGAGGACAAGGCGCCCGAGGACATCCGCGACGAGTGGGCCATCGTCACCTCGCGCATCGAGGAGATCGTCGCTGCGTTCGGCGCGGCCGAGGCCGACCCGGCGTCGTACGACCGCGAGAACCCACCTGCCGACGTCTCCCAGGCGGATCGCGACCGGATCGAGGCGGCTGCGGTCCGGCTCGGGTCGCGCGAGACCAGGAAGGCCCTGGCCGGCGTCGACCAGCACGCTCGCGATGTCTGCAAGACGCCCTTGAGTTTGTAGGGTCCGCGTTGCCGCCGCGGCGGCCGACTGACTAGATTGACCGCGGCGACTGCTCCTCGCCCGACGACGACAGAAGGATCCGAACTCCTGTGGCCCTGCCTCCCCTGACCCCCGAACAGCGCTCGGCCGCACTGGAGAAGGCGGCTGCCGCTCGGCGAGAGCGGGCCGAGGTGAAGAACCGGCTGAAGAACTCGGGCGCTTCGATCAGCGAGGTCCTCCAGCAGGGCCAGGTCAACGAGGTCGTCGGCAAGATGAAGGTGCTCGACCTGCTCCAGGCCGTCCCCGGCCTCGGCAAGGTGCGGGCCCGCCAGCTGATGGAGCGTCTCGGCATCGCCGAGTCGCGCCGCGTGCGCGGGCTCGGCGCGAAGCAGATCGCGGCGCTGGAGCGCGAATTCGCGCCCGGTGACTGAGCAGCGGCCCTGCCGGCTCGTGGTGCTGGCCGGACCTACGGCCGTCGGCAAGGGCACCGTGGCCGCCGCGATGCGGGAGCGCCACCCCGAGGTCTACATGTCGGTCTCGGCGACGACGAGGCCGCCCCGACCGGGCGAGGTCGACGGCAGGCACTACCACTTCGTGGACGACACGGAGTTCGACCGGATGGTCGCCGAGGGCGAGCTGCTGGAGTGGGCGGTGGTCCACGGTGTGCACCGCTACGGCACGCCGCGGGCTCCGGTCGAGGCCGCGCTGCGCGAGGGCCGGCCCGCCCTGCTCGAGATCGACCTGCAGGGCGCACGCCAGGTCAGGGAGACCATGCCCGAGGCGCTCTTCGTCTTCCTCAAGCCGCCGTCATGGGAGGAGCTGGTGCGCCGGCTCGTCGGGCGCGGCACCGAGTCGGAGGAGGAACGGGAGCGCCGCCTGGCCACCGCGCGCGAGGAGCTGGCCGCCGAGGCGGAGTTCGACGTGACCATCGTCAACCGTGAAGTTCACGCTGCGGTCGAGGACTTGGTAGCCTTAATGGTTGATCCATCCCACCAACCGTGAGGCTGCCCCACGTGTCTGCCCCGAACATCGCCGCCGAGGGTGTCACCAACCCCCCGATCGACGACCTGCTGTCCAAGACCGACAGCAAGTACAAGCTGGTTCTCTACAGCGCCAAGCGCGCCCGGCAGATCAACGCCTACTACTCGCAGCTGGGCGAGGGCCTGCTCGAGTACGTCGGCCCCCTCGTGGAGACCCACGTGCAGGAGAAGCCCCTCTCGATCGCGCTCCGCGAGATCAACGAGGACCTGCTGACCTGTGAGGACATCGACCCCGCCGAGCTCGCCGCCGAGGAGGCCGCCAAGGCCTCGCCCGCGGCCAAGACGGCTGCCACCGACGCCGAGTGAGCTGACCCCCCGTGGCGGTCGTTGAGGAGCCGCGCACACCTCGCGTGGTGCTGGGCGTCTCCGGCGGAATCGCGGCCTACAAGGGCTGCGAGCTGCTGCGCCGGTTCACCGAGTCCGGCCACGACGTGACCGTGGTTCCGACGGCCTCGGCACTGGCCTTCGTCGGCGCCCCCACCTGGGCGGCACTCTCCGGCAAACCGGTGTCGGCCGAGGTCTGGACCGACGTGCACCAGGTGCCCCACGTGCGCATCGGGCAGACCGCCGACCTCGTCGTCGTCGCCCCGGCGACCGCCGACCTGATCGCGAGGGCCGCCCACGGCCTGGCCGACGACCTGCTCACCAACACGCTGCTCACGGCCCGCTGCCCGGTCGTGCTCGCCCCGGCGATGCACACCGAGATGTGGGAGCACCCGGCGACCACGGCCAACGTCGCGACGCTGCGCTCGCGGGGGGTGGTCGTGATCGAGCCCGCCGAGGGCCGGCTGACCGGCGCCGACACCGGCAAGGGTCGGCTGCCCGACCCCGACGAGATCTTCGAGCTCGCCCGTGACGTCCTGGCCAGGGCCGCAACGGCGGGAGCGAGCGGCGTCGCCGACCTCGCGGGCCGCCACGTGGTCGTCTCCGCCGGCGGCACACGGGAGCGGCTCGACCCGGTGCGCTTCCTCGGCAACCGGTCCTCGGGCCGCCAGGGTTACGCCCTCGCGCGCGCTGCGGCGGCCCGTG
>NZ_SSXI01000030.1 GCF_004803405.1 Nocardioides sp.
CTACGGCTCCAACTGGGGCCATTTCAGACTGGCACACTCAGGCGCGTCGTCCGCTGGTCTTCTTGGCGTCGCCATGGCACCCACGCCCTCGACTCACCCACCCTCCACCCACCCGACCACTAGTTGTTGCTGGCCAGCAGGTTATTGACACCGGTCAGCTGGCCTACGCGTGGCGGCAGTCGAGATCTGCATTGCCATCAGCCGGTGGCACCGTGTTGAAGTAACAGTTGCGCCGCTCGCCGAGCTTGACCGGCAGCCTCCGGCGACCCACTGATCCCCGCGGTGACCATGCATCCCTCGGCGAGGAGGAAGATGGCGTCGGCGATCGATCGCGGCGCACCGGCTTCGGTCGCGAGTTCAGTCACGTAGGCGCGGAACCTGTCCTTGTGACGTTGAGCCGCCCCTCGAATGGCCTCGGATGTACCTCCGAGTTCGCCGTGAGCGTTGATCCAGGCGCAACCACGGTGCCCCGGGCCGGCAAGCCAATCAGACAGCCAATCGAAGATCGCCAGCACTCGTTGGCTGGGGCTGCGGTAGTGGTCGACGTGCTCAGCGAGACTCACGTGCCATCGGCGGTCGCGCCCGTCGAGCATCGCAACGGCCAGGGCTTCCTTGCCTGGAAAGAGTGCGTAGATGCGCTTGAGCGGTAGCCCGGATGCTGCTCGAACCTCGTCCATTCCGACCGATTGGTACCCGCGCTCGTAGAAGAGGCTCTCCGCCGCGTCGAGCAGCAGTTCGCGGCCGGTCAGGCTGCTGTCGGCGGTGGCGTCGTCGATTGAGGACATCGTGGGGTGGCCCTTCGCGCTTTGACGGGAGAACGTGCGTTCTCTACTGTACCCACATCGAGCGAGAACGAGCGTTCTCACCTGACGGGAAGGCCACGGATGAAGACAGCAACCACGTCCACCTCAACCCTGACGAGCCGAGCACCGGCTCGTCCGCCGCTTGCGACACTGCTTGTGGCGACCACGACCTCGGCGCTAGCGCTCAGCTCGCTGGTTCTTCTGGGAGCGCTGAGTGGGCACGTCCTGCTCATCCCGCCTATGGCGGCAAGCATGGCCCTCGTGGCAGGTGCTCCGACCCTCCCGCTGTCTCAGCCGCGCAGCGTTATCGGCGGACAGGTGATCTCTGCGCTCGTTGGGGTCTCTGCTGGCACGCTCAGTCATTCGCTCTGGGTTGCAGCCATCGCTGGCGGTCTGGCGCTCGGAGCCATGCTGGCAACACGAACCTCGCACTCGCCGGCAGCGGCGACCGCCGTGATCGGCGCGCTCACGACCTCAGGTCAGGCGTCGTTCGTCGTCTGCGCGGGGATCGCGGCGATCGCTCTGGTCGCAGCCGGAGTGATCCGCTCGAGGCTGACCCGCGCCTCCTACCCCGCCTACTGGTGGTGATGCTTCGCTGACGAGCCCCTGGGGGGTTCGCTGCTCCGCGGTCAGCGACCCCTGGGCTGCTCCGATGACCCATCGCAACGCGCCGCTGTCGATCGAAGGTCGACGCCGACTCGTCGAGCGTTGCAGGAACCGACCCATGGCCCACGCAGCCGCCGAGATGGGTATCTCCCGAGCCTGCGCGTCGAAGTGGGTAAATCGGCATCGCCGCTCTGGGGAAGTAGGCCTGCTGGATCGCTCGTCGACTCCGCGCCGCCAGCCATCAGCCACGAAGACAGAGGATCTCGGTCCTCAGGAGGCCGCGTTCCGAGTTTCCCCAGGTCGGGGGTTTCCGAACGGACGCGGGACGGGGATTCTTGGAGGCATGGTGGTTCCGACGCCTGTCGAGGACCCGCTCCAGTGGCTTGCGGAGGCCGCAGCGTGGGCGACAGTGGTAGCGCACTTCGCATTCCTGTTGTACGTCGTGTTCGGGGGCTTCCTGGGCATGCTCCAAACCCGCTGGTTGTGGATGCACCTGGCGTCCTTGGCATGGTCGATCACGGTGACCGCGACGACCCTCACCTGTCCGCTGACAGGGGTCGAGAAGTGGCTGATTCGTCAGTCGGGCGGCACGCCGTACGACGGCACATTCATCGACCACTACCTCGAAGGTCCCCTCTACCCGGTGGGATACGACGCTCATGTCTGGTACGGCGGCGCCTTCGTCGCGCTGACGTCGTACGGCGTGGTCGCAGTCCGCCGGCACCGCCTGAAGGCGCCGGTCACGGCGTCGGGCTGATCGGCGGCGGCCGTGAGCTCCGGGCCTGCATTCGTTTCGGCCAGGGCGCAGCCAGGCGGCCGGATGTTCCTGCGGGAGCCCGCAGCAGTTGTCTCCTGGGCGTGCCTCGTCGTGGTGCTCGTACGCCTGACCTACGTGACGCAGCCGCTGCGCTACGACGAGTCGGGCTACCTGATCGTGGCGCGCCAGTGGGACGGTGACGGTCCGTTCCTGTACGGCGACTACTGGGTCGACCGTCCGCCCGGCCTGCTGCTGATCTTCCGGGTCGCGTCCCTCTTCGACTCTGACCGCGCGGTGCGGGTTCTCGCGATCCCCTTCGCCCTGATGTTCGTCGTCGCGGCCGCACGCGCCGCCTGGATCCTCGGCGGCGCTTCCTCGGCCCGGCTCGCTACCTGGATCGCGGGCGCGCTGGTTGCCACGCCGGCCACCGGGGCGGACCAGGCCAACGGCGAGCTGTTCGCCGCTTCCCTGGTGATGGCCGCGATCGCCTTGCTGATCGAGGCGTGCAACCGTGACACCGCCCGGGCGCGCTGCGGGCTCGCGACCGGAGCCGGGGTGCTCGGTGCCGCTGCTCCGTTGGTGAAGCAGAACTTCGTCGAGGCACTGGTGTTCGCCGCGGTCATGCTGACGGTGACGTGGCGGTCCGGACGAGATCAGCGTCCCGGGACGGCTCAGATCGCCGGGGCCGCGCTGCTCGGAGCAGCGCTGCCGTCGGTCGCCCTTCTCCTCTGGACCTACGGATCCTGGTTCGACCTGGGAATGGTGGCCTACGACCTGGTCGGCTTCCGGGCGGACGCGCTGGGAGTGATCCTCGAGTTCCGCTCGCAGGCCACGGTCTCTCGCGGGTACGTCCTGATCATGCTGGGGATCGTGAGCGGGATCGTCCCGATCCTCGTCGACATGGCGGGCGCGGGGTGGCGTGGGCGGCATTCCGGCTCCCCTGCCGGATGGGCGACCGCCGCCATCGCGGCACTGGGAGTGCTGGGCATCGCCGCGGGAGGCAGCTACTGGCCGCACTACCTGCTCCAGTTGGCTCCGGCGACCGTACTCGGCACGGCCCTGATGGCCACGGGTGCCAGGCGTCGGACCGTGCAGACCATGTGTGTCGCTGCGGCCTGTTCGGCAATGCTGGCCTCGACCGGGATGGCTGCCTTCTACCTCACCTCGCCGCCCGGGACCTGGCCGCATCGGACCGGCGAGTGGGTGAAGGCATCGAGCGCGCCCGGGGACACCGCGGTGGTGGTCTACGGCGCTGCCGCGGTCCAGCACAGCTCTGGGCTGGACTCGCCGTACCCGTATCTGTGGAGCCTGCCCGTGCGGGTGCTGGACCCGCGGCTCGACCGGCTCGAAGCGACACTCAGTGGACCTGATGCGCCGAGCTGGATCGTGCAGGCGAGGAGCTTCGACGCATGGGAACTCGACGAGGACGGGGGCCTGCGCGCGACAGTGGAGCATTCCTATCGCGTCGTCGCGAAGGTGTGCGACAAGCCGGTGTGGCTCCGACGGGACTTGACCCGCGAGCTGGCGGAGCTCCCTGACTGCTGACCACGATGATGGGATGGGCGCATGTCAGATCGGGTGCTCAGCATCAACGCCAGCGTTGCTCTACTTCACCGGCCCTCGGCTCCGACTGGCGCGAGCATCGAGGGCGATCCGTGCTGAACAGGTAGCTGCCGACCGTGCCAGCTGACGAGGAGCGGCGCGCGACGGATCACTCCGTCTGACTAGTCACGATGCTTATGCAGGTGCCGCACGGTGACGGCGGCGGCGCAGGCCACCACCACGTAGATCGCGATCTCCGCGGACCTTCCCCGAAGCCCGGCGAGTCCCAGCACCACGCCGCCGGCCACGATGACGAGGACGAAGAGAACGCTAGCGGTGACGATCTCGACGCTCTGCCGGTCTCGCCTCGCCTGCTCCTTCATGAGCTCATCCTGCCTCAAAACGCCGGCGAGGCCCGCGAAGATCCGGTCCGGACCGAGAGCCCGGACCGGAGCCGTCACGCGTGGATCAGCGGTTCTTGCCCGTGGGCGGCACGATCGAGACGTTCTTGGCCTCGGCCTTCGCGTGCTTCTCGGCACGCTTCTCCTTGATCGACTTGCCCGCCTTCTTGGACAGGTTCTGGCGGGGCGACTTGTCGGCCATTGCTACTCCTCTGAGAGGAAGCCTGAATGGCTTCTTCCACCAATGTACGCCTACCGGTGGTGCTCGACCGGCCCGGTCCTGGCGTCGAACTCCACACGGGCGCGGACGATCTCCGCCTGGTGCTCCTCCGTCCAGCGCACCAGCGGCTCGATGGTGCCCAGCAGGGTGCAACCCAGGTCCGAGAGCGCGTACTCCACGCGGGGCGGAATCTCCGGGTACGCGGTCCGCCTCACCAGGCCGTCACGCTCGAGGTTGCGAAGCGTCACTGTCAGCATGCGCTGGCTGATCCCGTCGATCTCCCGCCGGAGCTCGTTGAAGCGCATCGTCTCTCTCTTCAGCAGGGAGACGACGAGCAGCGACCACTTGTCAGCGACGCGGTCCAGGATCTGACGGACTTCGCAGTCCTCGCGGGTGTCCCACTGGAAGGCGTCCCAGACGTCGGCGTCACAGCCCTCGGGCACTGCGCAGTGACCAGGTGACTTCGAAGTGCCTTCTTCCGCCATGCCTCCACTCTCCCCGAGGATGGGCGCGGTTACAAGAAGTAACCAGGGATGGATGAGTAACCACAGAAGCGGAGCGGCCAATGACCGGCACCCCGACCCTCGAGGGCGACAGCAGGCGGCGGACCTCACCGCGAGCGTGGGCGTTGCTGCTCGTCGTCTGCGGCGCCCTCTTCCTCGAGGGGATCGACATCGCGATGCTCGCCGTCGCGGTGCCCGCAATCAGCAATGATCTGGGCCTTGCCGCCGGGCAGGGCCACTGGACGATCAGCGCCTACGTCCTCGGCTACGGGGGATTCATGCTCCTCGGCGGAAGGGTGGCCGACCTGCTCGGACGCCGACGGGTGTTCCTGACGGGGCTGTGGGTGTTCGTCGCCTTCTCCGTGCTCGGTGGGTTGGCCGACACGGGCTGGTTGCTCATCGCGGCGCGCTTCGCCATCGGGGTGGCGGCGGCCTTCATGACTCCGGCCGGGTTCAGCATCGTGACCACGACCTTCGCCGAGGGGCGGGCGCGCGACCGCGCACTCTCCATCTACGGGGCGGTCGGGGCCGGGGGGTTCACCCTTGGCCTGGTGGCCGGTGGACTTCTGACCAGTGTCAGCTGGAGATGGGTCTTCTTCGCTCCGGCGCTGATCGGCGTAACCCTGCTGGTCGCCGGCCACCGCTTCATCCGGGCCGACCGGGACCTGCCGGCAGCGAACCGTCGGAGCTTCGACGTCGCCGGCGCCCTGACCGGTACGGCCGCCATGGTGGCCCTGATCTACGCGATCGTCAGCGGCGGCGACCACGGCTACGACGGCGGGGCGCTGGTGGCGGGCGCCGTCTCGGTCGCCCTCGCGCTCGCCTTCGTCACGATCGAGAGGCGCTCGGCCGCACCGCTGTTGCGCCTCGGCATCCTGCGGGAGGGGGTGCTGGCCCACGTCAGCGTCGGCGGGCTCCTGTTCATGGGAGCGTTCTTCGGCTTCCAGTTCGGCCTGACCCTGTACCTCCAGGACCTGCGCGGGTGGACGCCCTTCGAGGTCGGGCTCACCTTCGCAGTGATGGGTGCCGACCTGGTCCTCGCGCCGGTCCTCGCCCCGTGGCTGGTCGGGCGGTTCGGAAACGTCGCGGTGATGACCGCGGGCTTCGTCGCCGCGTTCGTCGCCTATGCGCTGGCACTGCGCCTCGACGCCGCCTGGGGGTACGTCGACCTGCTGCCCTCGCTGCTGCTCGTCGGCGTCGCCTTCGCGCTGGTCTACGGACCGCTGACGTCTGCTGCGTCCGACGGGATCGCCGAGGAGGAGCACGGGGTTGCGGGAGGCGTGGTCTACACGGCGTTCCAGTTCGGCGGTGCGCTCGGACTGTCAGCGGTGACGACCGCTCTCCTCGCTTCCGGAGCCACCGAGCCGGCGCTCGGTGACTACCGACGCGCCATGGTCGTCCCAGCGGTCGGGGCGCTGCTGGCGGTGCTCGCGGGCCTCGCGGCCTGGGGACGTCGAGCGCGGGTCAGCGCTGCTGCGCGGCGGTCGCGGTCTCTCGCAGCGCGGTGACCATCTTGTCCGGGTCGGCCGCGGAGTAGACCGCCGAGCCGGCGACGAAGACGTCGGCGCCGGCCTCGGCGCACCGCTCGATGGTCTCCAGCGAGACGCCGCCGTCGACCTGGAGCCAGGTCTCGACGCCGTGCTTGTCCATCAGCGCCCGTGCGCGGCGGATCTTGGGGAGGCACAGGTCGAGGAACCTCTGTCCCCCGAAGCCGGGCTCGACGGTCATGATCAGCACCATGTCGAGCTCGGACAGCATGTCCTCGTAGGGCTCGATCGGCGTCGCCGGCTTCAGCGCCATGCTCGCCCGGGCGCCGGCGGCGCGGATCTCCCGCGCGAGCCGCACCGGCGCCTTCGCCGCCTCGACGTGGAAGGTCACCGAGCCGCAGCCGGCCTCGACGTACTCGAGCGCGTTGCGGTCGGCGTCCTCGATCATCAGGTGGGCGTCGAGCGGCACCGAGCTGCTGCGGGCGAGCGCCTCGACCATCGTCGGGCCGAAGGTGAGGTTCGGGACGAAGTGGTTGTCCATCACGTCGACGTGCACCCAGTCGGCGCTCGGGATGCGGGCGACCTCCTCGCCGAGCCTGGCGAAGTCGGCGTTGAGGATGCTCGGCGTGATCTGGATGTGTCCCACGGGCGGCGAGTCTAGTGGGCGCACTACTCCGCCTCGGACGGCTCCTCCTCGTCGTCGAGGTCGTCCCGGTCCGCCCACTCGAGCAGCGGGGCGATGTCGAAGACGTGGTCGTCGATGTCGTGGTGCAGGTCGCCGATCTCGGCGAACCGGGCCGGGACCGTGCGGATCGTGAACTCGCGCGGGTCGGCGTCGTCGATCTCGTCCCACCGGATCGGCGTCGAGACCCGGGCGTCGGGCAGGCCACGCACGGAGTAGGCGGCCGCGATGGTGTGGTCCCGGGCGTTCTGGTTGTAGTCCACGAAGACGGCGTCCGGGTCGCGGTCCTTCTTCCACCACGCCGTCGTCACCAGCTCGGGCGCGCGTCGCTCGACCTCCTTGGCGAAGGCGAGCGCGGCTCGTCGTACGCCCTTGTGGTCGCGGTCGGGCCGGATCCGCACGTAGACGTGCAGTCCCTTCGACCCGCTGGTCTTCGGGTAGCCGACGGCCCCGAGCTCGTCGAGGACCTCGTGCGCGACATGCGCGACCTTGCGGACCGTGTCGTACGACGCCGTCGGCCCGGGATCGAGGTCGATCCGCCACTCGTCGGGCATCTCGGTGGCCCCGCGCCTGCTGTTCCACGGGTGGAACTCCACGGTGGACATCTGCACCGCCCAGATCACCGACCCGAGCTCGGTCACACAGAGCTCGTCGGCGGTCCGCTTCCAGCGCGGGAAGAACAGCTCGACGGTCTCGACCCACGGTGGCGCTCCGGACGGCAGTCGCTTCTGGTGCACCTTCTCCCCCGCCAGCCCCTTCGGGAACCGGTGCAGCATGCACGGCCGCTCCCACAGGGCGTTGACGATGCCGTCCCCGACGGCGAGGTAGTACTCGACCAGGTCCAGCTTGGTCGCACCGATCTCCGGGAAGTACACGCGATCGGGGTTGCTCACCCGGATCACCCGGTTGTCGACCTCGATCTCGACTGCGGTCGACTCGCTCGCCATGCACCGAGGCTAGCGGCAGGCCGGGACCCGCCGGCGGCGACGAGGCCGACCGCTGCGGCCGCCACCAGGACGGCCGCCGGAGCTGCCAGGGCCTCGGGACCGCTCCGCGCGACGACTGCCGAGGCGAGCGCGGCGCCGACAGCGATGCCACCGTTGAACAGCACGGGGATCAGCGCACCGGCGAGCGATCGGTGCTCGGGACCCGCCAGCCGCAGGATCAGGGTCTGCGCCAGCGGCGGCAGCGCGCCGGACGTGACGCCCCAGAAGGCGACGACCACGACGCCCGCGAGTGCGTGCCGCTCCGCCGCGACCAGACCGAGGACGGACACGGCCGTCGCAAACGTCGTGGCCGCCAGCGCGGTCCGGGTCCGGTCAAGCACCCGGCCGGCCAGAGCCACCCCGACAGCCGAGGCGAGGCCGAAGATCAGCAGCAGGCCACCCATGCCACCCGGGACGACGTCGGCCGGATGCTCGGCCAGTCGGGTGATGAAGGTGTAGGCACCGTAGTGGCCGACCAGCACGAGCGCGACCAGGACGGTCACCACCGCCATCGGACGGATTCCCCCTCTGGTGCCACCAATCGCCGTGCCACCGGTCGCCACGGCCGGCGTGTTCGGGACCACGGCCCGCACCAGGCCCGCAATGATCAGGCTCGCTCCGGCCAGCACCCAGAACGATGCTCGCCACCCTCCGACATCGGCGATGACCCGCCCGATCGGCGTGCCGAGGACCATGCCGATGGTCGCGCCGCCCAGCACCACAGCCGTCGCCCGACCGAGCAGCCGGTCCGGCACGAGACTCGCCACGTGCGCGTTGACCGTCGCCCACAGCAGACCGACCGACGCCGCGCCGAGCATTCGCGCGCACAGCACCACGGCGTACGACGGCGCGATCGCCGTCGCCGTGGCGGCGACGCCGAAGACGAGAAGGCTCCCGACCACGACCGTCGGGCGGTCCACCCGTCGGGTGAGTCGTACGAGCGGGAAGCTGGCGATCACCACGACCGCTGCCCAGACACTCACCAACAGCCCGGTGCTGGACTCGGAGACACCCAGCCCGGCACTCATCTGCGGCAGCACGGCAGTCGGCAGCATCTCGCCGGTCACCATCACCAGCGTCGCTGCGCCGAGGACGAGGAGCGCGGGCCAGGGCAGCCCCTGGTTCGTGATCGGGGTCGGGGTCGTGGAGCCGGTGGAGGCGGGGGCTGTTGTCGTCATGCCCGCAACGCTAAACTCTGACACTGATGTCAATGTCAAGGTCTAGGTGAGGCAGCAGACATGAAGATCGGTGAGCTGGCACAGCGGACCGGGGTGGCGAGCCGCCTGATCCGCTACTACGAGCAGCAGGGACTGCTCAGTGCGGACCGCGAGCCCAACGGCTACCGCGCCTACACCGAGGCCGACGTCGACCGCGTCGGCCGGATCGCCGGCCTGGTGCAGGCGGGTGTCCCCACCCGGCTGGTCAAGGTCCTGATGGACGCGGAGGAGGCGTGCGCCCGCGAAGAGTCCACCTGCTCGTCCGAGGTGGCGGCGCTCCTCGCCGCAGAGCTCGTCGGCCTCGAGCAGCGGATCACCTGCCTGACCACGAGCCGCGACACGATCCGCACCTACCTCGAGCGGACCCGGGCGGGTATGCCGGCACGCGCCTAGCGCCGCTCAGCGGTCCTTCCGCACCAGCGCCAGGAACATCGCGTCGGTCCCGTGCCGGTGCGGCCACAGCTGCGCGGTGTCGGGCAGCGGCCCGTCGGCGTCGGTGACGCCGGGCAACAGCGGTCGGACGTCCTCCAGGCTCAGCTCCGGCCGCGGCGACACCACCGCGGTGACCACGTCCGCGGTCTCGCTGCGAACCGGTGAGCAGGTCGCGTAGAGCAGAGCGCCGCCTGGCCGCAGCACCCGGACCGCCTCCTCGAGCAGCCGGCGCTGCAGCAGGGTCAGGTCCTCCAGGTCCTCGGCAGTACGACGCCAGCGGGACTCCGGCCTGCGGCGCAGTGCCCCGAGGCCGGTGCAGGGCGCGTCGAGCAGGATCCGGTCGATGCTGTCGTCGGCGAACGGCGCCCGGGTGCCGTCGGCGTTGAGCACCCCGAGGACACCGGGCGCGCCGACGCCGCCGGTCGCACGGGCGACCAGCCGGGCGCGGTGGTGGTGGATCTCGGTGCCGACCAGGGTGGCGCCGCGCTCGGCGGCGAGCGCGGC
>NZ_SSXI01000286.1 GCF_004803405.1 Nocardioides sp.
CACCCCGCTGTCGGTCAGGCAGCGACGCGGTCAGCGCCGTCCTCAGCGGCGGCCGCACTGGCGGCCGGCGAGCGGAACAGGAGCAGGGTCGTCAGGACACCCACCGCAGCCAGGACGGCGGCGCCGACGAACGCGGCCGAGAACCCCTCGGTGAGCGCGGTCGCGTCACCGGGCTGGTCGGCGCCGTTGGCCGCGGCGACCGCCGTCATCACGGCCAGCCCGAGGGCGGACCCGATCTGGTAGCTCGTGTTGACGATGCCCGACGCGAGGCCGCCCTCCTCGGGACGCGCTGCCGAGATCGCCGTCCCGAGGGTCGGGATGAAGGCCAGCGACATGCCGAGCGCCGCGAGCAGGGAGGCGGGCAGCACGTCGACGGCGTACGAGCCATCGGGATCGATCAGGGACAGCCACGCCATGCCCGCCGCCAGCAGCGCAAGGCCGGTGACCGCGGCCGCCTTCGGGCCGATCGCAGCCAGCACGCGCGGTGCGAGGCCGATCATGCCGACCATGATGAGGAGCGTCATCGGCAGCAGGGCAGCGCCGCTGGGGAACGCGGTGTAGCCGAGGACCTGCTGCAGGTAGAGGTTCAGGAAGAACCACATCGGGATCCACGCGGCCCCGAGCAGGAGCTGGGCGAGGTTCGCCGCAGCCAGGTTCGGCGCCCGGAGGATGCCGAGCCGGACCAGTGGTTCGCGACCACGCGCCTGGCCGACGACGAACCCGACCAGCAGGACCGCAGCGACTGCAAGCACCCCCCAGGTCTGGCCGGAGTCCCAGCCGACCTCGGGCGCCCGCACGACGGCGTACACGGCAGCGGCAAGGCCGGCCGTAACCGTGATCGCGCCGAGCACGTCGACCCGGCGACCGGAGGCGGCGGCGCCGGCCGGCATCACGCTGGGAACCAAGGCCAGGATCGCCAGTGCGATGGGGATGTTGACGTAGAACACCCACGGCCAGCTGACGTACTCGGTGATCACGCCGCCCAGGAAGACACCGGCTGTGCCACCCGCCGGCGCCGCAGCGCCGTACAGGGCGAGGGCCTTCGGTAGCTCCTTCGGGCTGGACCCGAAGAGCATGAAGAGCAGGGTCAGGGCCGAGGGGGCGATCAGCGCCGAGCCGGCGCCCTGGACCGCTCGTCCGACGAGCTCGGTCGCGACGTCGCCCGCGAGACCGGCGACGAGCGAGCCGGCGAGCAGGACCACCCAACCGGCCGAGAACACCCGGCGGGCGCCCAGCACGTCGGAGAGCTTGCCCCCGAGGAGCAGCAGGCCGCCGAAGGCGACCACGTAGGCGTTGAACACCCAGGACAGGTTCTCCTGGGTGAAGCCGAGCTCGGCCTGCATGCGGGGCAGCGCCACCCCGATGATCGAGGTGTCCATGATGACCATGAACTGGGCCGCCGCGATCAGCGCGAGGCCCAGCCAGCGGCGATCCGCCGCCGGCGTGGTTGTGGTTGACATCCGAGTCCTCCTTGGGTGCGTGCCCCCGGCCTTCCGGGAACCTGGCTTGTGCGGAATACCCTAGGGGGGTAATGTATTCCTCAGACGCGGACGTTAGCACGAAATACCGGAGGGGGGTACCCTGGAGTGACCACGAAGATCGACGAGAGGGACACCGCAATGCCCCACACACCGCCGGGCCGGAGCCAGGCCGGTGCCGACGCGCCGCACGAGCACCAGCACAGCTACATCGCGAACAACACCAAGGGCGACTACCTCAAGCGGCTGCGCCGCATCGAGGGCCAGGCTCGGGGCCTGCAGCGGATGGTCGAGGAGGAGAAGTACTGCATCGACATCCTCACGCAGATCTCGGCGATGACGAAGGCTCTCGAGGCGGTCGCGCTCGGGCTGCTCGACGAGCACATGGCTCACTGCGTCGTCGACGCCGTCGCAGCCGGAGGCGAGGAGGCACAGATCAAGCTCAAGGAGGCCTCCGACGCCATCGCTCGCCTCGTCCGCTCCTAAAGGGCCCTTGGCCCGACCCCGCCCCATCCCGAGAGGAACACATCGATGAGTCAGACCAGCACCTACACCGTCACCGGCATGACCTGCGGCCACTGCGTCGCCTCGGTCACCGAGGAGGTCCAGGAGATCCCCGGCGTCCAGGACGTCGCCGTCGACCTCCCCTCCGGTGCGGTCACCATCACCAGCGCCGAGCCCCTCGACGACGACGCGGTCCGCGCTGCCGTCGAGGACGCCGGCTACCAGCTGGCATGAGCACCCCCGCCAAGCTCGCCGGGTTCCTGGCCGCGGCCGTGGCCGTCTTCGGCCTCGCACTCGTGATCGGCCGGCTCGCCGGTCCGGTGGACGACGACGTCACGACGCACGACGACTCCCACGGCAGCGACACCGCCGAGGCCGGTCACGGGGACGACCACGACTCCTCGACCGAGCCCGCCTCGCAGACGCAGGTCCCAGGAGGACTGATGGTCTCCCAGCAGGGCTACACCCTGGCTCTCACCGAGGACGCCACCACGCCAGGGCAGAACCGGCCGTTGACATTCACGATCACCGGTCCGGACGGCTCACCGGTGACGGAGTACGACGTCGAGCACGAGAAGCAGCTGCACCTGATCGCCGTACGGCGCGACTTCAGCGGGTTCCAGCACGTGCATCCGACCCTGGACGACGAAGGGGTCTGGTCGACCGAGCTCGACCTGACACCCGGCACCTGGCGGGTGTTCGCCGACTTCAAGGCGACCGGCGCCGAGGCGCTCACCCTGGGCGCCGACCTCGCCGTCACCGGCGACTACCGGCCCGCACCGTCCGCGGAGGAGTCCCGCACCGCAGCCGTGGATGACTACGAGGTCACCCTCGACGGCGACCTCACCGCGGGCGCCGACGCCGAGCTGACCCTGAGGGTCACCAAGGCGGGCGAGCCGGTCAGCGACCTCGAGCCCTACCTGGGCGCTTACGGCCATCTGGTCGCGCTGCGCGACGGCGACCTCGCCTACCTGCACGTCCATCCGGACGGCACGCCGGGCGACGGCTCCACCGAGCCCGGCCCCGACGTGGTCTTCTACGCCGCCGTGCCGAGCGCCGGCAGCTACCACCTCTACCTGGACTTCAAGCACGACGGCGTGGTCCGCACCGCGGCCTTCACCGTCACCGCCGGCGACGCCGCCGCGCCCACCGACGCCAGCACGACCCCCGAGGAGGGAGACGACAGTGGACACGAGCACTGAGCGGCAGGTCGAGCTCGCGATCACCGGGATGACCTGCGCCTCGTGCGCCAACCGGATCGAGCGCAAGCTCAACAAGCTCGACGGCGTCGTGGCCACGGTCAACTACGCCACCGAGAAGGCCAAGGTCACCTTCACCGACGACGTCGCCCCCGAGGACCTGGTCGCCACCGTCCAACAGGCCGGGTACGACGCCAGGCTCCCCCAGCCGGAGCGAGCCGGCGCCGCCGGGCCGGATGGCGACGCGGCCGAGGCGGCGGACCCGGTCCGCACCCTGCGGCACCGGCTGTTGGTCTCCGCCGCTCTCACCGTGCCGGTGATCGCGATGGCGATGGCGCCGGCGCTGCAGTTCACGTACTGGCAGTGGCTCTCGCTCACCCTTGCCGCCCCCGTCGTGGTCTGGGGTGCGTGGCCGTTCCACCGCGCCGCGTGGGCCAACCTGCGACACGGCACGTCCACGATGGACACGCTGATCTCCCTCGGCACCCTCGCCGCCCTCGGATGGTCGGTCTACGCCCTGTTCTGGGGGACCGCCGGCACGCCGGGGATGACCCACCCGTTCGAGCTGACCGTCGCACGCACCGACGGAGCCGGCAACATTTACCTCGAGGCCGCGGCCGGAGTCACCACGTTCATCCTCGCCGGCCGCTACTTCGAGCAGCGGTCCAAGCGGCGAGCGGGAGCCGCGCTCCGGGCACTCCTCGAACTCGGTGCGAAGGAGGTCGCCGTACTGGGGCCCGACGGCCGGACCGAGACTCGGATCCCGGTCGAGGACCTCACGGTCGGCGACCTGTTCGTGGTGCGTCCCGGTGAGAAGATCGCGACGGACGGCGTCGTCGAGCACGGCACCTCGGCGGTGGACGCCTCGATGCTCACCGGCGAGTCCGTGCCGGTCGAGGTCGGTCCCGGCGCCGCCGTCGTCGGCGCGACCGTCAACGCCGGCGGCCGACTGGTCGTCCGAGCCACCCGGGTCGGCGGCGACACCCAGCTCGCGCAGATGGCGCGGCTCGTCGAGGACGCGCAGAACGGAAAGGCCCAGGTCCAGCGTCTCGCCGACCGGATCTCGGGAGTCTTCGTCCCGATCGTGATCCTGCTCGCCGCCGGCACTCTCGGCTTCTGGGTCGGCACGGGCAGCGGGCTGGCGGCTGCGTTCACCGCCGCTGTCGCGGTGGTGATCATCGCGTGCCCGTGCGCCTTGGGGCTCGCCACGCCCACCGCGCTGATGGTCGGCACCGGCAGGGGCGCACAGCTCGGCATCCTGATCAAGGGACCCGAGGTGCTCGAGTCGACCCGTCGCGTCGACACGGTCGTGCTGGACAAGACCGGCACGGTCACCACCGGCGAGATGACCCTGCGCGATGTCATCGCCGCCGACGGCGAGCAGGCCGATGACGTGCTGCGCTACGCGGGCGCGCTCGAGAACGCCTCCGAGCACCCGATCGCCAGGGCGATCGCCGACGGCGCCCGCGAGCGCCTCGGCTCCCTCCCGCCGGTGGAGGACTTCGCCAACGTCGAAGGGCTGGGCGTCCAGGGCGTGGTCCGGGAGCAGGACCCGGCCGCACCGGGCAGTCGTGCCGTCCTCGTCGGCCGACCGACGCTGCTGGCCGAGTGGTCACAACACCTCCCTCCCGACCTCGAAGCGGCGCTGGACCACGCCCAGCAGAGCGGTGGCACCGCGGTGGCGGTCGGCTGGGACGGGAAGGCCCGCGGCATCGTGGTGGTCGCGGACGCGATCAAGGCGACGTCGCCCGCCGCCGTCGCTGAGCTGCGGCAGCTCGGCCTGCGGCCGATGCTGCTCACCGGCGACAACGTCGTGGTCGCTCGCTCGGTCGCTGCCGAGGTCGGTATCGACGAGGCCGACGTCATCGCCGAGGTGCTGCCGACCGACAAGGTCGACGTGGTCAAGCGGCTCCAGGACGAGGGCCGGGTCGTGGCCATGGTCGGCGACGGCGTGAATGACGCCGCGGCGCTGGCGCAGGCGGACCTGGGTCTGGCCATGGGTACCGGCACCGACGTCGCGATCGAGGCCAGTGACCTCACCTTGGTGCGGGGCGATCTCCGAGTCACGGTGGATGCGATTCGGCTGTCCCGGCGCACCCTGGCGACGATCAAGGGCAACCTGTTCTGGGCCTTCGCGTACAACGTCGCCGCCCTGCCGCTGGCCGCCGCCGGGCTGTTGAACCCGATGCTCGCCGGCGCCGCGATGGCGTTCTCGAGCGTCTTCGTCGTGACGAACAGCCTGCGGCTGCGGGGATTCCGGGCACACGCGGGCACGGGGCTGGACGCCACCGGGTAGCTGCTGCCCCTGTCCCTGAGAGCCGTGGGGGGGCCTTCCGGATCCAGTGCCTAGTCACCACGGACTATGGTCCCGGGCCCCACCGTTCAGACCTGGTTGAAACCCCTATCAATTGGGGACGAAGGCGCGCACAGTCGACGCATGGCCCACAAGAACCCGATCCGCGTCTACCTCGTCGACGACCACGAAATCGTCCGTCGCGGTGTCGCCAGCCTGCTCGCGTCCGACGACACGATCGAGGTGGTGGGCCAGTCGGGCAGCGCCGTGGACGCGCTGCGAGAGATCCTCGAGCTGCGCCCCGACGTGGTCGTCCTCGACAACCACCTGCCCGACGGCTCCGGTATCGACGTCTGCCGCGAGATGCGGGCGGTCGACCCCTCCATCAGGGGCCTGATCCTGACCTCCTACGACGACGCCGAGGTCATCTCCGCGGCGATCCTCGCCGGGGCCTCCGGCTACGTGCTGAAGCGGATCGAGGGCAACTCGCTGGTCAGCGGGGTCCACCTCATCGCGGGCGGCCACTCCCTGATCGACCCTTCGGTCGCCAGTCGGGTCGTGGAGCAGATGGAGATGCAGAAGAAGTCCGTCGACGTCGTCGGCGACCTCACCCCGCAGCAGCGCAAGATCCTCCTCCTGATCGCCCAGGGCATGACCAACCGGCAGATCGCCGAGAGCCTGTACCTGGCCGAGAAGACCGTGAAGAACCACGTCACCGGCCTGCTTTCCCGTCTCGGCCTGCAGCACCGCACCCAGGCCGCTCTGCTCGCTGCCCGTCTCGACGGCGGCGCCGGAACGACGACGGCGAGCACGGTCGCCGCTCGCAATCCCGCCCTGCGCCCGGCCGGCGTTCGCTACGCCGCCTGAGTCGCCCGTCGGAGACCGCGCAGGCGTTGCGTCGTCATGCCCGGTCCTTCCCGACCGGGGTGACGGCCCGCGTCCCGCCGATCCGTAGGACCGGGTTCTCCGCGCCGCAGCAGCCGTCGCCGCAGCGAGTCTCCGCTTCCGTGGCGGTCGCGGTCTCCTCTCCTGAGCCGGGCGAGCAGCACCCCTCGCCCCGCCAGGCATCGCGACCTTCCTTCACCGCCACGGCTGCGATGACCAGGCCGGCGATGGGGTCGGCCCAGGACCAGCCGAGGGTGGCGTTGAGAAGGAGCCCGACGAGCAGGACTGCGGAGAGGTACGTGCACAGCAGCGTCTGGGTGGAGTCGGCGACCACCGCGCCGGAGCCCAGCGCGCGACCGGTGCGACGCTGTGCCCAGGACAGGAACGGCATGATCAGCAGGGAGGCGCTCGCGAGGCCGATCCCGACCGGCGAGGGGTCTGCGTCGTGCCCGGCGGTGAGGGCCCGGAGCGACTCCAGGGAGACGTAGCCGGCGAGGGCGAAGAAGGAGACCGCCATCAGCCGCAGTGCACGGCGTTCCCGCGACTCGGGCATGCGGTGCCGGAACTGCCACAGGATGATCAGACCGCTGGAGACCTCGACCACCGAGTCCAGGCCGAACCCGACCAGCGCGACCGATCCCGCGACCACGCCGGCGGAGATCGCGATGGCCGCCTCGAGCAGGTTGTAGGCGACCGATGCGCCCGCCAGCAGCTGGGCGCGGCGACCCAGGCGGTCGCGGGCCGCGCCCGTGACGTGGGTGTGGACGGAGCTCATGCGTCCCGCTCCCGCGCCGCGACGCCGAAGCTCGCGCACAGGGTGACCGCGTCGCCGGTCACCGCCAGCAGCCGCTCGGCGGCGGCGAGCAGCTCCGCCAGCGCCTCGGGGTGCGCGAGCGAGAACACCGACGCCCGCCCCACCGGCCGGGAGGTCACCAGGCCGCAGTCCTTGAGGCACGCGAGGTGCTTGGACACGGTGCTCTGGGCCAGCCCCAGATGAGTGGTGAGGTCGACCACGCGCTGCTCGCCGAGGCTCAAACGCTGCAGGATCGTCAGTCGGGACGGGTCGCTGAACCCGTGGAACAGGCAGGACGCCGCGGTGAGCGCGGCCGTCTCGGAGCCGAGCCGGGCCTCCATCGTTTGCATCGCCATTCGGCGATGATAGCGTCGCTGGGTCGGCGGTGGCGCCGTGTCCAAGGAGCGCGGCCGCAGTCAGGACGTGCGCACGCGCACGCCCCTGGCCCGGATCCGTTCGACCTCGTCGACCGGGGCCGCCGCGTCCGTCACCAGCGTCCACGTGGACTCGATGGCGACCCATGCCGGCGCGTGCTGCCCGAGCTTCGAGGAGTCGGCGAGCACCGCCACCTGGTCAGCCCGGGCGGCCGCCTGCTCCTTGACCCAGGTCTCCTCGACGGTCGGCTCGCCCAGGCCGCGCTCGGCGTCCACGGCGTCGGCGCCCAGGAACGCGACGTCGAAGTGAAGCCGGTCGAGGGCGAGCGAGGCCAGCGGTCCGACGACACCGTGGCTCAGGGGCTGCACCCGACCACCGGTCATGACGACCTCCACCAGTGGGGCCCGGGCGAGAAGCACGGCCGCCTCCAGTCCCCGGGTGACCACGGTGAGCGGTCCGCGGCCGACCAGGAGCTCGGCCAGGGCGAGGCAGGTCGTCCCGGCGTCGACGAACACCGTGCCCTCCGGGGGCACCATGTCGACGGCGACCCGGCCGATGGCCGTCTTGGCGGCGCGGTTGATCAGCTCGCTCTCGGTGAACGGGCGTTCGTGGAACACCTCGGGGACCAGCGCACCCCCGTACGTCCGGGCGATCCGGCCCTGACGCTGCAGCTGGGAGAGATCGCGCCGGACGGTGGATGCCGAGACCCCCAGCCTTTCGGCGAGCAGCTCCACGCCATCGACGCCTTCGCGGACCAGTCCGACGATCGCGTCGTGCCGTTCGCGGGTGGCTCGTCGTACGGTCGCGTCGGCCGTCATGTTCCTCCCGGTGTCGTCAGGGCGTGTAAGTCGCGCGGATATTGTCGACGTACGGCGCGTAGTCGACGGCCGCGAGGTAGGCCGACAGCATCGTGCCATGGCTGGCCTTGCCGGACCCCGCGATGTCGAACGCGGTGCCGTGGTCGACGGACGTACGCAGGATCGGGAGCCCGACCGTCACCGAGATGGTGCCGTCGAAGTCGAACGTCTTCGCGGGAATGTGGCCCTGGTCGTGGAAGTGGGAGAGCACGCCGTCGTAGCGACCGACCAGGCCCTGGTGGAAGACGGAGTCCGCCGGGATCGGGCCGCGGATGTCGAGCCCTTCCGCCCTCACCGCCTCGCATGCGGGCGTGATGTGCACGATCTCCTCGTCCCCGAAGGCGCCGTTCTCCCCGCCGTGCGGGTTCAGCGCCGCGACGGCGAGGCGAGGCTTGTCCACACCGAACACCTCGAGCGCGGTGTGCGCCTGGTGGATCGACGCCTCGATCCGCTCCTTGGTCAGCTGGTCCAGGGCCTTGCGCAGCGAGACGTGCCGGGTGGTGAAGAAGATCCGGAGGTGGTGGCCGCCGGCGTCGTCGTTCCGTACGACGAACATGGTGTCCTGCTTCGTGACCCCGGTGAGCTCGCCCAGCATCTCGGTATGGCCGAGATGCTGGGAGCCCGCGGCCCAGATCGCCTCCTTGTTGATCGGGCCGGTGACGATGCCGGCGACCTTGCAATCCATCGCCGCACGGGTGGCGACCTCGATCGCGACGATCGCGGCCCGTCCGGCGCGCTTGTCGACCTTGCCCCACGCAGGCATGTCGTCGCCGAGCACGCCGGTGTCGTAGATGTCGATCACGCCCTCACCGGCGGGCTCGACGTCGAACGAGTCGACGACCCGCACCTCGACGTCGAGGCCCATCGCGTCCCTCCCCTTGCGCAGAGCGACCGGGTCGCCGACCGCGATGCCGTGGTGGTCGGTGGCGCCGGCCTGCTCGGCGAGGGTTCGGGCGGTGATCTCGGGACCGATCCCCACGGGGTCGCCGAGGGTCAGTGCGAGGATGTGGCGGGTCATGGTGGTCTCCGTTCCAGACGGGGTCATCGGGTCAGTAGGGCTGGCGGGATTCGACGGCCGTCACCTGCCGACGGCGGGCCTCGGCGCTCCGGCGCAGATGGTCGACGCAGGCGACGGTCGTGCCGGCGTCGCCCACCAAGCCGCCCTTGGTCACGATCTGCAGCCCGTCCCAGGGACCGCCGACGAGGGTGCCGGCCACCGCGAGCGGGACCACCTCGTCGGAGATCTCCAGTCCGTGCGAGCCGAGCTCGGCGAGCACTGCGGCGGTGACGTCGCCGCCGGTGGTGAAGATGCCGTCGACAGCGTGGGCCTCCAGGTTGCGGCGGACCGCCCGGGCCAGGGCTCGGGGGATCGCGTCGGCCTCCTCCGCTGTCGGCCGCCACACGTCGGACTCGTCGAGGACCGTCGCGAGGACCACCACGTCCTTCGGCCCCGCGGACGACAGCGCCTCGTCGAGGACCCGGGCGGTGGCGTCCACGTCAGGCACCGCACCGGCCCGGACCGCACGGTGGGTGATCGCACCTCGCTCGACGGAGAGCTGGTGCAGCTGGGTGCGTGTCAGCTCGGTGGCCGACCCCGAGACCGCGAGCAGCGGCGCACCGTCGGCCGATCCGGCCAGGCCCAGCGCCCGGGCCAGCGCCACGGACGCGGGGCCCGGGTCGCTGGTGGCCCACACCAGGTCGGTGCCCGCGGTGGCCGCGACACACGCTGCGGCGACCCGGTCGAGGTGTTCCTCGGTCGTGGCGTCGGCGACCACCACCTCGGCACCCGCGGCCAGCGCCCGGCGCAGCTCGTCGACCAGAGCGGGCTCGTGCCCGGTGACCAGGTCGAGGGGTATCGCCGCGACGCCCAGGTCAGCCTGGTCCCTGAGCAGGTCGACGACATCGGAGGACCGCACCGGGGTCCGCGCATCGCGGGCGGCCTCGGTGTCCTCGAGCCGACGGCCACCGAGCAGCTGCATCCCGCCGATGGTCTGCCGGCCGGCTGCCGGATGCGCGGGGGCGCAGAGCACGACGACCCGGGCACCGTCGCTGGCCGCCGACACCTCCTCGAGCACCGCGCGGGTGGTGGCGCCGACATTGCCCCGCAGTGTGGTGTCGATGCGGTTGCAGACCAGGTGGACCGGCCAGCCCGCCCGAACCACCGCTGCGACCCGGCGGGCGGCCTCGCTGGGGCCGAGGTGCCGGCTGTCGGTGGTGGCGACGACCACGTCGAACCGGGACACCATCTCGGCCACCACGTCGGCGCGGTCCCCGGCGCTCGCGGTGACCGATCGGAACCCCGCCCGGGCGAAGCCCGCCGCGGCCGCGTTCGCACCGGTCAGGTCGTCCGCGACGACGAGGACATCGGCCACCTCAGAGCACCGCGCCGGCGATGAGCACCAGCGGCAGTGAGGCCAGCCACACCGCTGTGGTGATGCCGGACCAGCCGCGCAGCGCGGCGGTGCCCTCGAGCCCGGTGAACCGGGTGACGACCCAGAAGTAGGAGTCGTTGAAGTAGCTGAACACCATCGACCCCGCACAGCAGGCCAGAGCCGCGGCCAGCGGGGACAGGTCGAGGCCGACCACCAGCGGTGCGCTGACCGAGGCGGCGGTGATCATCGCGACCGTGCCCGAACCCTGGGCGACCCGCACCAGGGAGGCGATCAGGAAGGGCACGAGCACACCCGGCAGGCTGAGGTCGGCGATCGCCTCGGCCAGGGCGTCGCCCACGCCGGAGTCGCGAAGCACCTGGCCCAGGGCGCCGCCTGCGCCGGTGATCAGGATGATGAGACCGGCGGAGGCTGCGGCCTCGGCCATCCAGTGGTGGACGGTCTTGCGCGGGGTCCACCGCGGCAGCAGCAGGTAGACGGCGAGGACGATGCCGATGGTCAGCGCCACGACCGGATGGCCGATGAACGCCAGGATCTCGGCCCAGCGCGCCGGTGTGTACTCGTCCTCAGGTGACAGGACGCCCTGGTTGCTGCGGTCGATCGCGGCGGCGACGGTGTTGAGCACGATCAGCAGCAGAGGTACGAGCAGCGGCGTCACCGCGAGCCAGAACGGGACCGAGTGAGGCTTCTGGCCAGCGGGAGGGTCGCCCAGCTGGTGGACAGCCTCCTCGGTGGACGGCCCGTCGTCGGCGTCGTGCTCGAGGGTCTGGGTGGCCGTGTGGTGCCCGCCGCCCGCCGAGGTGCGCACGACCCCGTAGACCTCTCGGCGCATCTCCTCGGACAGCTCGGGCTCGAGCTTGGGCCCGATCCAGGCGGCGTACACGACGACGACGGGGAGCAGGATCAGCGCGAAGACCAGGCCCGCGAGAATCAGACCGCCGAGGTCGGCGCCGAGGATGCCGGCGACGCCGAGCGGTCCCGGCGTGGGCGGGACCAGGTGGTGGGTGAGCGTCATCCCGCAGCCGAGTGCGAGGGCCAGGGTGACGTAGCGACCCCGGATGCGGCGGGCGATCGAGCGCGCCAGCGGGTTCATGATCACGTAGCCGGAGTCGCAGAAGACCGGGATGGAGACCACCGCGCCGGTGCCCGCCATCGCCCAGTGCTCCCGGCCTCGGCCGAGCAGCCTGACGAAGGTGCGGGCGAGGCGGTCGGCCGCGCCGGAGACCTCGAGGATCTTGCCGATGGCGACGCCGAGGCCGATCACGATGCCGATCGAGGCCAGCGTGTTGCCGAAGCCCAGCGTCATCGAGTTGATCGTGTCGAGTGCCGACGATCCGGCGACGGAGCCGGTCACCAGCCCGGCGATCAGCAGCGCGACGAACGCGTCGAGGCGGGTCCGGAGGACCAGGACGACGATCGTCGCGATCCCGAGCACCAGCGCGAGGAGCAGTTGTACATCCATCGAGACCTCCCAGATGGCATCGGCCCCCGAGTAGGGCCTCGCAGCATCCTGACCCGGCCTTCTTGCGCACTGCAAGCGTTACGCGCCAGTAACTTGCGCGTTATGCGCAAGATCGGCGCGGGGGGTCCCTCAAAGACGGGCGAGCAGGTCGCGCATCCGGTCGATCTCCGCGCCCTGGCCGGTGACGATCTCGTTCGCCAGCTCGGTGACCTGGACGTCCGCCCCCGCGGTCGCGACCGGGTCGGCCATCGTGATCGCGCCCCGGTGGTGCTGGATCATTCCGCGCAGGAAGAGCCGGTCGAACTCCCGGCCGCGTGCGGACCTCAGCGCCTGCACCTGGGCATCGGTGAGCATCCCGTGCATCGTGACGTGGCCGTGCTCCCCGTGGTCGAAGTCAGCGGGGGCGTCCGTCGCCGACGGCACTGCGAGGTTGCGGTCGGCCAACCACGCTGACATGAGCAGGATCTCGGGCCGCTGAGCCGCGAGTATCCGGCGTGCCAGCGACTTGACGGCCGGCGACTCGGCCCTGGTCGGGGCCAGCTCGGACATGGTCAACGCCTGCGCGTGGTGCGGGATCATCATCTGCATGAACGCCACGTCGTCGTGCGCGAACTCGGCCTGCTCCGCCGTCGCCCCGGGCTCGACCGTCGAGGCCGCTTCGCCAGGACCGCCCGGCTGGAGGACCGCCGGCGACCTGCTCTCCCGGCGCTCCGCGTCCTCCTTCTCCAGGCAGCCACTCAGGACCAGGGCCGCCACCACGGCGAGGACGGCAAGGGGCAGCGACCGAGACCGAGACACCGAGAACTCCTCAAAGGGGTTGTGGGAGTGCTCACCTTAAGCCAGCATCAGGGGTCGGATCCGCATCCAAATTCTTTCTCGGGAGGAACCATGGCGATCCCTGTCCCTCTGCGCATGCGCAGGCTCGGCGTCACCGCGCTGGGCGTGCTCGCCCTCAGCCTCACGGCAGTGACCCTGCCCGCCGGCGCCCACGACGACCGCGATGACGGCGACGGCCCGAACGCTGCAGCCGCCGACTGTCCGCCCGGCCAGGCGCGGGCAGCCGAACGGGCTGGTGACAACTTCAAGCTGGCCTGCCAGCCCGGCCAGGACCTCGCCCAGCTCGACGACAGCGAGGCCACGCTGCGGCCCGGCGAGATCGAGAAGAGCCGCAACATCGAGCTCCTCGCGAACATCCCGAAGTCCGGCCCGTTCGCCAGCGAGGCGTCGTTCCAGTCCGACCTGGCGTTCCAGGGCGACTACGCCTTCCAGGGCAACTACAACGGCCTGTCGGTCTACGACATCAGCCAGCCGCACAAGCCGCAGCTCGTCACCCAGCTGCTCTGCCCGGGGTCCCAGAACGACATCTCCGTCCACGACGACCTCCTCGTGCTCAGCGTCGACTCCAGCCGGAGCAACAACAGCTGCGACAACGTCCCGATGTCGGCGACGATCAAGGAGGCGTGGGAGGGCATCCGGGTCTTCGACATCAGCGACCCGGCCGCCCCGCAGTACGTCGCCGCCGTGGAGACCGACTGCGGCTCCCACACCCACACGCTCGCCCCGTCGAAGGACGGCCGCGACGTGTACGTGTACGTCTCGTCGTACTCCCCGAACGCCAGCCACCCCGACTGCCAGCCGCCCCACGACAAGATCAGCGTGGTCAAGGTGCCGGTCTCGGCGCCGCAGGACGCGGCGGTCGTCAACGAGCCGGTGCTCTTCCCCGACGGTGGCAACCCGGCAGGCAACTACTCCCGGCAGACCGCCGGCTGCCACGACCTGACCGCCTACCCCAGCAAGGACATCGCCGCGGGAGCGTGCATGGGCGACGGCGTCCTGATCGACATCTCCGACCGGGAGAACCCCGTCGTCACCGAGCAGGTCCGTGACACCGAGAACTTCGCGTTCTGGCACTCCGCCACGTTCAACAACGCCGGCACCAAGGTCGTCTTCACCGACGAGCTCGGCGGCGGCGGTGGCCCGACCTGCAACCCGACGGTCGGCGACACGAAGGGGGCCGACGGGATCTACGACATCGTCGGCGGCGAGCTGGAGTTCCGCTCCTACTTCAAGATCCCGCGGACCCAGGCCAACACCGAGAACTGCGTGGCCCACAACGGCTCGCTGATCCCGGTGCGCGGCCGGGACATCATGGTCCAGGCCTGGTACCAGGGCGGGATCTCGGTGTGGGACTTCACCGACTCGGCGAACCCGAAGGAGATCGCGTACTTCGACCGGGGTCCGCTCTCCGAGGAGCGGCTCATCATCGGTGGCTCGTGGTCGGCGTACTGGTACAACGGCCACATCTACTCCAGCGACATCCAGATGGGCTTCGACGTCTTCAAGGTCAACGACCCGCGGGTGGCGCAGGCCCGCAGCGTGAGGATCGACGAGCTGAACGTCCAGTCGCAGACGTCGTACTGACGTCCGGTGATCAGAGCAGGGGCCCCGCCGATGCGGCGGGGCCCCTGCTCTCTCTCGTCCTGCATGCGGCGCACCGTCATGCCAACTGCTCCGGCGCAAACGGCGACAGCGACCGCCTCCTCGACGGACGCGGCGTCACCACCGGGGATTCACCCTGCGCCCTCCATGTTGAAGCAGCCCTCCACCTAGGAGTCACGACGACTCGAGCGCGGCCCATGCTGGAAGGATTCGCCGGCGGGTTCTGACGACGGCGTTACTGCGTGACGCCGTAGGGCCAGGCGCCTGCCTCATCGAGCGATCCCTCCGGTGGGCGGCCGACCGCGAGCACCGCGATCTCGCCGGTCGCGTCGATCCGCGCATCGCGGGTTCTGTAGCCGCTGATGTGCTCATCTCCGCGCACTCGCACGAGAATCTCGTGCCCGTCGATCTCGCCCCATACCTCGTACGCCGATCTATCGGTCTGTGAGATCGGCTCGGTGGTCCAACTGGAGAAGAACACAGCCGACGTGCTCCGGAAGGCTGCTTCGATGCACCTGCGACTCAGGGAACCTACGATCGCCAGTTCGTGGGTGTGCGTTGGCCGGTAGGACTCGCAGTCCGTCACGGTGACCTGGGGCCAAGCTCTGACCGCGTCGGGGATGAGGACTCGTTCGGCCGCCGCCGTGCCGGTGGATGACTTGGTCGGCACCGTCTGCTCCTTCGAGGTGGTCTCAGGCTCGCCTGCACGATCGGAGCAACCGGTGGCGATGACGAGTGCCAGAAGAAGCACGGCCAGCAGGGGCCGCGGTCGAGAACGCCTCCTCGACCCAACTGTCATGGCTGCGAACTCGTGGCGCCTTCAGCGCGAGCGCTGAACGGAAGCGCAGACGCGCCAGCGGCAGCAGCGATGGCAGCGACAAAGCCGCACCGAGGGATGCTGGTGTTCATCGGACGATCACCGACCTCGTTCCGGGGCAGACCGAAGAACGGCCCTACCTCGTGATCGTAGTCGTACCTGTTTGGCACGGATTGACCGCAGGTGCGGGGGTTGGTGATGTAGTTGCCCGACCCGTCCCTGTTCGTTCGAGGCGTAGGAAGACGAGCCGTACGGCGCGGACTACCGATCCGCCCCTGCCCGTGAAACCAGGCGGGTTTGCGCAACGTCGAGCTGGACTTGTCTCTCGGTTGGGTCAGTCTGATCTGAGAGCGGGGTAGTCGCATGCGGATCCTGCTCACGATGCAAGGCGTTCGCGGAGGAACTCGATGATCTCGTCGCGCGCTTCCAGGGTCGGATGTCCCGGTTCGTCGCACAGGTGAGCCGTGACGACGCTGTGCGGCGTCTGGACGCGCTCGGCAAAATGGGGTGGCGGCGATGGGTTGGCGTGCTGGTCGTCAAGGACACGGCCATCGAACCGTTCACCCAGCAGCGTCTCGTAGGCGCGGAAGCGTTCGGCACGACACCATCTGTCGCCCGCAAACCGGTAGCCCAAGGCCCGTAGGTCGTCACGCCGGAACCTCGATGCGATCTCGGCGAGGTTACGTTGACGTCGATCTGTTGCCGCAAGGCGGCGGCCGCTTCGCGCAGTCCGTCATGCGCCACCTTGACCGGAACCTCGCAACGCCATTTGACCTGGCCGCCGTCGCGGAAGCCGTCAACGTCAGTCCACGGACTCTTCTGCGTCAGTTCGCAGCGGAGACCCAGGACACACCACTCCGCTATCTGCAGAAGGCTCGGGTCCGCCAAGCTCGGCATTTTCTCGAGACCACCGACCGGTCGATCTCAGCGATCACCGCCGCGGTCGGGTATGGAGATCAGGCAACCTTCGCCCGTCTGTTCCAGCGCCACGTCGGCCTGACACCGTCCAATACCGACGGTCGTTCGGCAGAGTGCCAGATCGAGAAAGGCGCGAATCGAGTGTCAACAACGTTCGGGACCGTGGGTAGCTCGCGCGGAGGGATGCATCCGGCGCAGCTCGCGTCGTTACGGAGGTTCAAGGACGATTACCTCCCGCGGCGGTTGGGGCGACGGCGCTGATCAGCCCGTTACTGTCGCGACGTGGATCTTCAGCGGCGCATCGTCGAACGTCGGGGCGAGTTCCTGCTCTTCGCGCTGACCCCGCCACGTCGAGCGACCTCCCCGGTGAAGAGTCAGGCGATCGCCGACGCGACGGTCGAGCGCCTTCAGGCGCTGGACCTGGACGGCCTGGTGCTCTACGACATCGACGACGAGAGCGACCGAAACTCAGAGGAGCGCCCGTTCCCGTTCCTGCCGACCATGGACCCTGCGGAGTATCTGTCCAGGCACCTCCACGACTGGAACATCCCGGTCGTCGTGTACCGCGCGGTGGGCAAGTACGACGAGCCCGAGCTCCGATCGTGGCTCGTCGGCCAGGAGTCCGACCGGGTGCTGTCGGTCTTCGTCGGGACCTCGTCACGCGACAAGCCCGTGGCGACCTCGTTGACGCGCGCCCACGCGCTGCGGTCGGAGGTGAGGCCCGACCTGCTGCTCGGCGGGGTCGCGATCCCGGAGCGCCACACGCGCAAGGGCGATGAGCATCTGCGCCTTCTCTCCAAGCAGGCAGCCGGATGCGCCTTCTTCGTCACCCAAGTGGTCTACGACCTCAACGCAGCAAAGAACCTCGTCTCGGACTATCGCTACGAGTGCGCCGCCCGAGGCCAGGATCCGGTCCCGATCGTGTTCACGTTCTCGGTGTGCGGATCGATGAGGACGCTGGAGTTCCTCACGTGGCTCGGCGTCGACGTGCCTCGGTGGATCCAGAACGAGCTCCGGCACGCCGTGGACACCCTCGACGCCTCCTTCGAGCAAGCGCTGGCGACGGCTCTCGAGCTGATTGCCTACTGCCGCCGTCTCGGCGTCCCCTTCGGGCTCAACATTGAGAGCGTCTCGATCCGGCGCGCTGAGATCGAGTCGTCGGTGCATCTCGCCGCCCGTCTGCAGGCCGAGCTACACCGCGCGGACTGACCGGCCGTAGCTTTCGAGGGTCGACACCACACTGCCTCGAGTGGACGAGGGGCCGTGGGCCGTCGCCCTCAGAGTTGTCCCCGACGGCACCCATCTCGCCGGCACGGCGACGACATCACGGTCGTGAGCGACCGCTCCGAGGAGCCGTTCAGCCCCACGGAAGGCCGAGCGGGTGCTCCGTGACCGCCTCACAGGAACCCCACAACAGACGCACCGGAACCGCAAAGAGTCGGACTGCACGCTGAGGACATCGACATCGACCCCAAGGAGCAGTCGCATGTACACACACACTCCCGAACCCGACCAGACCCCGGGCGGCCCGGCGTACGAAGGCCGCCTACTGGTGCGTCCGGACGACGAGGTCGTCGACCAGGGCGCCGGCTTCGACCTCGCCACGCTGATCACCCGCCGCCGCGTCCTGGGTGTCGCAGGCCTCGGTGTCGGCGCACTGGCGCTGGCCGCGTGCAGCTCCTCGGGTGCCACCACCAGCACGAGCGGTTCGACCACGTCCAGCACGAGCGCCTCCAACGCCGTCAGCAGCACGACCGCCGACGGTGAGATCCCCGAGGAGACCAACGGCCCGTACCCGGCCGACGGGACGAACGGGAGCCTCAACGTGCTCACCGAGTCGGGCATCGTCCGCAGCGACATCACCTCGAGCCTGGACGGCGGGATGACCGTCGCCGGCACGCCGCTGGAGTTCAGCTTCACGCTCACCGACATGGCCAACGACGGTGCGGCGTTCGAAGGCGCGGCCGTCTACGTCTGGCACGCCGACGGCCAGGGCCGTTACTCGATGTACTCCGACGGCGTCACCGACGAGACGTTCCTGCGCGGCATCCAGGTCGCAGACTCCGACGGCAAGGTGACGTTCACGACGATCGTCCCCGGATGCTACGACGGCCGCTGGACGCACATCCACTTCGAGGTCTACCCCGACCTCGCGTCCGCCACGAATGTCGAGAACACCATCGCAACCTCCCAGGTCGCGTTCCCGGTCAAGATGGTCAACAAGGTCTACAAGGACACCGATCTCTATCCCTCCTCGGCCGCCAACCTGGCGAAGATCGGCAGCATCGACAACGACGGCGTCTTCGGAGACGGCTACGACCTGGAGATGGGCACGTTCAAGGGCAACCCCGAGAAGGGGTACGTCGGCTCCCTGCCGGTGGCCATCGACACGACGACGACCCCGGCCGCCGGGGGCCTGTCGCCCAGCGGCGGTGGCCCCGGGGACGGCGGCGCGCCGCCGTCCGGACCGCCTTCGGACGCCGCCACCACCAGCTGATCCACCCACCACCACTCAGGAGAAGTCATGTTGAACAATCTTTCGGGCTGGCACGCCCTCGTCATCCTCGCCATCGTCCTGCTGGTCTTCGGCTCGGCGAAGCTGCCCGAGCTCGCCCGCGGTCTGGGCCAGTCGGTCCGCATCCTCAAGGACGAGGTTCGCGACGACGCGTCCGAGGAGAAGGCCGGAGTCTCCGTCGCGCCCTCGAGTGACGAGGTGGCCGAGCGCCGGGCGTCATGACCACCGCCACCGTCGCACGGGGCACGATGCCCCTGTCCGGTCACCTGCGCGAGGCGCGGCGGCGGGGAACCCGCGCGGCGGTGGCGCTCCTGGTCGGCGTGGTCGGCGGGTTCCTGCTCGCTGACCAGATCCTCTCCATCCTCAGGGAGCCGATCCAGGAGCTGGCCGACTCGCGCAACGCGAGCCTCAACTACGACACCGTGACCGGAGCCTTCGACCTGAAGCTCCGCATCGCGATCTTCGCGGGCGTCGTCCTCTCCAGCCCGGTCTGGCTGGTCGAGCTGTTCGCCTTCGTCACGCCCGGCCTGACCCGGCGCGAGAAGAAGTACACCTTCGGCTTCGGCGCCGTCGCGGCGCCGCTGTTCCTCGCCGGCTGTGCGTTCGGGTTCAAGCTCTTCCCGCACATGGTGCGGGTGCTGACCAGCTTCTCCTCCGACCAGGACAGCACGATCCTGAGCGCGTCGTACTACGTCGACTTCGTGATGAAGATCGTGCTGGCGATCGGCGTCGCCTTCGTCCTGCCGGTCTTCATCGTCGTTCTCAACCTCCTCCGGGTCCTCCCCGCGGCGGCGCTGCGCCGTGGCTGGCGGCTGATCGTGATCGCGATCGTGCTGTTCAGCGCGCTGGTCACGCCCGCCGCCGATGTGTTGTCGATGTTCCTCGTCGCTGTGCCGATGACCGCCCTGTTCGGCACGGCGTACGCGATCGCCCAGGTGCACGACCGCCGGATCCTCGCCCTCACCCAGGAGCCCTGACCATGTTCGGCCTGACCTTCGAGAAGCTCCTGCTCGTCGCCATCATCTCGGGCGTCGTGATCGGTCCCCAGCGGCTGCCGGTCTACGCGCAGCACCTCGGGGAGACGATCCGCGCGCTGCGCCGACTCGTGGAGACATCGCGCGCGCAGGCGGAGCAGGAGATGGGTCTCGCTCTCGACCGGGAGACCCTCGCGGCGCTCGACCTACGCCAGTACGACCCGCGCCGGATCGTCCGTGAAGCACTACGCGAGCCGGTGCCCCAGCCCGCCGACGCGGCAGCCGAGTCCGACGCGGCGGTCCTCGCGGAGGCGGCCCGAGTCAGGCCGGGCCAGAAGTACCTCGTCACCGGCTCGGCGGCCCACCCCCGCCGGATCCCGATCGCCTCGCTGCCCGAGCACGACCCACGCCGCATTGCGGCCAGGAGCGCGGCCGCCCCTGACCCGAGCGGCGCACCGGAGGGTGGCACCGCCCACCAGGCTGAGGATCGACCCGACGACGAACGAAACGCCGAGCGGTACCTCAACGACGGCGGTCACCTCGTCGGCGAGGGGCGGCTGGACGCCGATGATCGGCTCGAGCCGGCCAGGGGGGCCTGCCCCGAATGACGAGGGAGAGGCCGTAGCCGGTTTCCCCGCGGGAGGCTCGTCATCTTCGTTGCATCTCGACACCAGGAATATCAGTGCGCCATGTCGACGAAGCGGCTGTAGTGACCCTGGAAGGCCACCACGATGTCGCGGGTCGCGCCGTTGCGGTGCTTGGCGACGATCAGGTCGGCCTCGCCGGGACGGGTCGACTCCTTCTCGTAGACGTCGTCGCGATGGAGCAGGATCACCATGTCCGCGTCCTGCTCGATCGAGCCAGACTCGCGAAGGTCGCTCATCATCGGCCGCTTGTCGGCGCGCTGCTCGGGACCACGGTTCAGCTGAGACAGCGCGATGATCGGGACCTCGAGCTCCTTGGCGAGCAGCTTCATCTGCCGCGAGAACTCCGAGACCTCGAGCTGACGGGACTCGACCTTCTTGCCCGACGACATGAGCTGGAGGTAGTCGATCACCATCAGCTTCAGGTCGTGCTTCTGCTTCAACCGGCGGGCCTTCGCCCGGATCTCGGTCATCGTCATGTTGGGCGAGTCGTCGATGAACACCGGAGCCGAGGAGATCTTGGCGACGTGACGCGCCAGCCGGTCCCACTCCTCGGTGGTCATCTTGCCGTTGCGGATGTGGTTGAGCGGGATCCGCGCCTCGGCCGACAGCAGGCGCATGGTGATCTCCGAGCGCGTCATCTCCAGGCTGAAGAAGGCGCTGGTCAGGTTGTTGTGGATCGAGGCCGCGCGGCACAGGTCCAGGGCCAGCGTCGACTTGCCCATCGCGGGCCGGGCGGCGACCACGATCATCTGCCCCTTGTGCAGGCCGTTGGTCAGGTCGTCCAGGTCGGCGAACCCGGTCGGCACGCCGTAGATGCCGGCCTCGCGGTTCTCGATCGCCTCGATCTCGTCGAGGACCGAGTCCATGATGTCGCCGAGCGGGGCGTAGTCCTCGGCCTTGCGCCGGTCGGTGACCTGGTAGACCTCCGCCTGGGCCTCGTTGACGATCGCGTCGACCTCGCCCTCGCCGGCGTAGCTGATCTGCACGATCTTGGTGCCCGCGTCGACCAGCCGGCGCAGGATGGCCTTCTCGCGGACGATCTCGGCATAGAAGCCCGCGTTGGCGGCGATCGGCACGTTCGCCGCGAGGGTGTGCAGGTACGGCGCCCCGCCGATCCGCTGCAGTTCGCCCCGCCGCTGGAGCTCGCCGGCGACAGTCACCATGTCCGCCGGCTCGCCGCGTCCGTAGAGGTCGAGGATCGCGTCGTGGATCGCCTCGTGCGCGGGCCGGTAGTAGTCGACGCCGCGGAGGACCTCGACCACGTCGGCGATCGCGTCCTTGGAGATCAGCATCGCCCCGAGGACGGACTGCTCGGCCGCCATGTCCTGCGGCGGCGTCCGGCCGCCGCCTGACTGCTGTGGCGCCTCGCCCGGTGCGTACGGCGCCGGGCCGTCCCCCCACTGCTCCGGCGGCTCCACGGTCCAGGTCGGCGAGTCGTCCGTGAGACTCACGGGGGTACCCCTCTCTCCTCGGTCGACCCTGGCTGGCACTCTCGGGACACGCTACGGACGCGTCCCGACACTTTCGTGGACGCGCGCGCGGAGCCCCGACCCCGGAACCTACGGCCAGGAGCGGCCCGGGGAAAGCCCGTTGTGCACAGGGCCTGGGGATAACCTGCGGCCGCACGTGGACGACACGCGTGAACGATGTGCACGGGTTGGGGAGGACGCTGTGGATGGAAGGGGGCACGAGGTGGCCAATCGGTCGCTGACCTGCGAAAACGTCATTTCGCGCTTGTGGAGTGGAAATTTCCGGCGTGTGACCTCGTTCACTTTCCGGCCATCTCCGCGTTGCCGGGGGTACCACGGGACTATGTCCCGATGCCCCGTTCGGACTATGCGGTATCCACAGGGGAGCCCAAGTTATCCACCGGTGCCCCGGGGCGGCCGGTGAGCGCCGGGCCGGGCCCGGTCGCGCGTCGCCCCACGAGCCCCACGAACCGCACCGGTCGTGGCCTCGACCGCGAGATCGCCCGGCTCGCCGTCCCGGCCTTCCTCGCCCTCGTCGCCGAGCCGCTGTTCCTTCTCGGCGACGCCGCGGTCGTCGGCCACCTCGGCACCCGGGAGCTCGCCGGCCTCGGCATCGCGGGCACGGTCATCCAGACCGTGGTCGGCCTGTGCATCTTCCTCGCCTACGGCACCACCGCCGGCGTCGCGCGCCAGCTCGGCGCTGGCCAGCGACGCGGCGCACTCACCCAGGGCATCGACGGCCTCTGGCTGGCCGTCGCGATGGGCGTGCCCGTCACGGTGGTCACCGCCGTCCTCGCCGGCCCGCTGGTCGGGCTGTTCGGCGCGGGCGACGATGTGAACGACCCCGCGACGACGTACCTGCGGATCGCGGCACTGGGGATCACCCCGCTGCTCCTTGTCCTGGCGACGACCGGCGTGCTGCGCGGCCTCCAGGACACCCGGACGCCTCTGACGGTGGCGATCCTCGGCAACCTCGCCAACCTCGCGCTCAACATCCTCCTCGTGTACGGCGCCGGGCCGGTCCCGCGTCTCGGGATCGCCGGCTCGGCGCTCGGATCGGTCATCGCGCAGACCGCGATGGCCGTGGCGCTGGTCGCGGTCGTGGTCCGGGCGGCGCGCAGGGAGCAGGCGACGCTCCGGCCGCACGCGGCCGGTGTCCGTGCGGCGGCGCGCGCCGGCGTACCCCTCCTGGTGCGGACGCTGACGCTGCGTGCCTCGCTCCTGGTCACGACCTATGCGGTGGTGCTCGCAGCGGGCGCCACCGCGACGAGCGACGAGGCGGTGCCCATCGCCACCCACCAGCTGGCGATGACGCTGTGGGGATTCCTGGCCTTCGTGCTGGACGCCATCGCGATCGCGGCCCAGGCGCTCACCGGGCGCCACCTCGGTGCGGGAGACGTCCCGGCGACGCGGGCGGTGACGACGCGGATGGTGCAGTGGGGCGTGGCCAGCGGCACGGTGACCGGTATCCTGCTGGCGGCCTCGAGCCCCTGGCTCGGTGCCCTGTTCACTCCGGACGGCGCCGTCCAGGGCGCCTTGGTCCCGGTCCTGCTCGTCGCCGCCCTCGCCCAGCCGGCCGCGGGTGTCGTGTTCGTTCTCGACGGCGTGCTGATCGGCGCCGGCGACGGGCGCTACTTGGCGTGGGCCGGTCTCGTGGTGCTGTGCGGCTACGCTCCGGTCGTGCTGCTGACGAGTGCCCTGGGGGCGGGGCTGGCCTGGCTGTGGGTGCTGTTCGCCGTGCTCTTCATGGGCGGCCGGCTGCTGACGCTGCTGCACCGTGCCCACGGCGACCGGTGGCTGGTCACCGGCGGCACGCTGCCGACCGGCGGTCGAGCCCGGTGAAGCCGCTCTACTGGATGGCCGTCGGACTGGTCTTCGTGCTCCTCGAGGGACGGACGGAGTCCGGCTGGGACATCTACCCCGACCCGCTCGGCTGGCTTTTCGTCCTGGTCGGCCTGCACGGGCTCGCCCGTGCCGCGCCGGGACTCCCGCTGCGGATGACGCTCTGGTACCTGGGCGCGCTCGCGCTGTTCGTCTCCGCCGCGCTGGTCGCCCCCGACGCTCGGGCCTGGCTCGACGACGCCGACCCGGCCCTGGTCTGGGCCGCGGATCTCCCGGCGCTCGCCTTCCAGGTCGCGCTCTGCCACGTGCTCGCGGACCAGGCGAGGCGCGCGAAGGCGCGCGGTGGCGCCTGGTGGCGGGTCGCCCAGGCCGGCCTGCTCGTCGGCATCGTGGCGCCGGTGCTGTACTTCGGCGCCGACTGGACCTGGCTCGAGGGCGTCGGCAACATCGGCTACGCGGCCGCGCTGCTCGTGGTGCTGCTCTGCCTGGTGTTCGGTGCCCGCTCCTGGGCGGGCGCGGGCGAGGTCACCGCTCGCACCTGACGATCCTGCTGCCGTTCGGGCCTCAGGAGGACAGTTTCGTCAGGTACGACGCGTGGCAGCGGTCGACTCAGCCGGCGAGGTTCGCGAGCGCCTTCTCCATCAGGGCCACGGACTGGTTGCGGGGGTCGCCCTCGTACTCGCCCTCGTACTCGATGTCGATGTCGATGTTGGCCGCGGCGGAGCAGGCCCGCATGAGCGCCTCGAGCGGCGGTGAGTCGCTGACCTTCCACCAGCCCTCCTCGGCGCCGACGATGTCGTCGACCGGCTCCACGATCGCCGCGATCTCCAGAGGCCGGGGGCACAGGAAGGTGCCGTCCTTGAAGTCGTCGGGGCCGGTCAGCTTCACCCTGATCTCGACCAGGCCCTGCGCCGCGAACGTGCAGGTGTCGCTGGACCACTCGACGTTGTTCTCGGTGGTCGTCCCCCTCCCGGCGCCGTCCTGGACAACGGTGACGCCGAAGGCCTCGGCCACGTCGGCCTCGCCGACCAGATCACACGCCGACGGGAGGTCCGCGGGTGCGGCGGAGGTGGTCGGGTCCTCAATCGCCTCCGAGGCGGCGTCGGTGGTCGCGTCGCTGCTGGCCGTCGTGGTGGCCTGCGTGGGCGCCGCTGACGTCGTGGTGTCCTCGGAGCCGTCGTCGGTGTCGTCCCCACAGGCTGCCAGTGCCGGCGCCAGCAGCAGAACGGCAACCGGCCACATCCGTCGTGTGCGCATCAAGGAGCTCCAGGTTCGTCGGTGGGTACACCAAAAGTAGCCGTGTGGCCGGCCCGAGACGGGCCGGCCACACGGGCTGGAGCGAAATACTTACGCAGGGATCACGTTGAGCGCGACCGCCGCGGACACGTCGTCGTGCAGCTTCACCGAGACGTTGTGGCTGCCCAGCGTCTTGATCGGGTTGCCGAGGACGATGGTCCGCTTGTCGATCGACTCGCCGGCGGCCTCGCCGAGCGCCGCCGCGATGTCGGCGGTGGTGACCGCACCGAACAGGCGTCCGCCCTGGCCGGCCTTCACCTTGACGGCGACCGGGTTGCCCTCGAGCTTGGCCTTGATCTCGGAGGCGTGCGCCTCGTCGCGGACCGCGCGAGCGCTCCGGGCCTGCTTGATGGCGTCCGCCTGCGCCTGTGCGCCGCGGGTCCAGCGGATGCCGAAGCCGCGCGGGAGGAGGTAGTTGCGGCCGTAGCCGTCCTTGACCTCGACCACGTCGCCGGCGCCACCGAGGCCCTCGACCTCCTGGGTCAGGATGATCTTCATGTCAGTTCTCCTTCTCTACCGACGTAGATCAGCGGCCGCTGGAGGTGTAGGGCAGCAGCGCGACCTCGCGGGCGTTCTTGACCGCGATCGCGACGTCCCGCTGGTGCTGGACGCAGTTGCCGGTCACCCGACGCGCGCGGATCTTGCCGCGGTCGGAGATGAACTTCTTCAGCAGGCCGGTGTCCTTGTAGTCGACACCGGTCGCCTTCTCCTTGCAGAACTGGCAAACCTTCTTCTTCGGCTTGCGGACGACTGCCTTCGCCATTGTGGTGCTCCTCCTCAGAGCCCGGCCGCGTCAGTCAACGTCGGCCGGAATGGTTGATGATGCTTGGGTTAGAACGGGGGTTCGTCGTTGCCGACGCCCGGCGCGGCCCACGGGTCGTTGGGCGCGCCGCCCCCTGCAGGTGCGGAGCTCGGCTGGCCTGCGGGCTGCGAGCTCCAGGGGTCG
>NZ_SSXI01000066.1 GCF_004803405.1 Nocardioides sp.
GGCGCGCCAGGCCGGCGAGCCGACCGAGGGGCTCGAGCGGGAGCGCGTGCGCCTGGAGCGGGCGGTCCGCTCCGAGCACCACACGTTGTCGGCGTCGACGGCCCAGCAGCAGCGACCGCCAGCCGTCGAGGAGATCGTCGACACCGTCGGTGACGGCTGCCTGGTCGAGCTGGTCGACGTCGACGGCCGCCTCCACGTCCTGGTCGTCCACGACGGCAAGGTCCGGCATCGCGTTGCCGGCACCACAAGCGACGTCGGCGACCTGCTCGGCCCGGCGGCGATGCTGCTGCGCCGCGCGTCCCGCGGCCGCCCGACGTCCACCGCCGACGTCGGCAGTCGGCTCCAGGCAGCGATCCTCGGGGACGCGGCCCGGCTGATCCCGGACGGTCCGGTGGTCCTTGCGCCGACCGCCCGCCTGCACGGTCTCGCCTGGTCGCTGCTCCCGATGCTCCACGACCGGCCCTTCACCGTGGTCCCGAGCGCCGGCCAGTGGCTGCGCGCGCGGAACACCGCTCGGTCGAAGGGGCACCGCACGGTCCTGGTCGCCGGTCCCGGTCTCCACACCGGCGGCGCCGAGGTCCCGGTCCTGGCTCGGCGCCACGCGGACGCCGTACTCCTGGAGCAGGCGGACGCGACCGTCGAGAACGTGCTGCGGCACCTCGACGGCGCCGACCTCGCCCACGTCGCAGCCCACGGCCGGTTCCGCGCCGACAGCCCGCTGTTCTCAGCGCTCGACCTGGCCGACGGACCGCTGACCGTCCACGACCTCGAGCGACTGCGGACCGCGCCGTACCGGGTCGTCCTGTCGGCCTGTGAGTCCGGCGTCCTCGCACCGGTGGGGGCGGAGGAGCTGCTCGGCCTCACCGCCGCGCTCCTGTCCATCGGCACGGTCGGTCTCGTCAGCAGCGTCGGAGAGGTCAACGACGCGGCCACCGCCGACCTGATGGTCGGCGTCCACGACGCACTCGCGCGCGGTCTCGACCCGGCGACCGCGCTCTACGAGGCCCGCCAGGAGGCCGCGGACGACTCGGTCTCCGCCGGCACGGCTGCCGCCTTCGTCGCCCTCGGCGTCTGACCGGGGTACGACCGACACGGACACCCGATCGTCCGCTACGACGGAGTCAGGGGGTACAACAACAACCCGGGCGCGGGGTACGTCGACCAGCCCGACGAAGGGATGAGCAGTGAACAAGCAGCTACAGCTCGAGAACACGGTGGTCCTCGCCGGGGTCCAGGCCCTCATCGGCGCGATCACGCCGTCCATGGCGGCGATCTCCGTCGAGGTCGACGCCGAGCACGAGACCGCCGTCCTCCACGTGGCACTACGGCACCCCGACAACACCATCACGACCCTGCTGGAGGAGGTCGCCGATGACATCAACCAGTACTCCGAGGACGCCGTGTCCGTCACCGTGAACCCGTGGGTGGGCGAGGACTGGACCGCCGTTTGGCCGGGCCGGCACCACCGGATGCTCTACGCCGCGTTCAGCCGGTGACCTCCGTGGACCCGCTCGGCGACCCCGAGCAGCGAGCCGCGTTCATCGAGCAGGCCGAGCTGATGGTGGCCGCCGCGGAGTCGGATTCCGGCCCCACCCGGTGACCCCCGTGGTCCGAGCGACGGATCACGGTGAGCCGTCCTGCCCCTCGACGCCTAGGCTTTCGCCATGACTGACACCGCCCTCACCGCCCGGGAAGCCATCGCGGCCGTCCAGGGGCACGGGGCGTGGGCGATCATCCGGCGCTCGACCCGGGCAGGCGACCGCGACACCGTGGGCGTGCTGGGCGGCAGGCGCTGGGTCGCGGACTCGATCCTGGACATCCCGCTCGAGCAGGGCGTGCCGGAGCCGGGGAGGACGTGCGACCGGCTGGTCGCCGTACCCTTCCGTCAGGTCGCGGAGCGCGGGTTCGAGGCGCACGACGACGGCACGCCGCTGGTCGTCGTCGACGTCGAGGAGGAGCACGAGTTCTCCGTCTCCGACGTGGTCGCGGCGATCGACGACACCGGCATCGAGTTCGCCGACCGTGGCGGTTTCGAGACCGACGACGACGAGTACGCCAAGATCGTCGCGTCGATCATCGACGAGGAGATCGGCCAGGGTGAGGGCGCCAACCTCGTCATCGGGCGCAACTACCGCGCGGTGGTCGCCGACTGGTCCGCCGAGAAGGCGCTGACCGTCTACCGCCGGCTGCTGGAGCGCGAGCGCGGGGCCTACTGGACCTTCCTCTTCTTCACCGGCGACCGCTACCTCATCGGCGCGAGCCCCGAGCGCCACGTCAGCGTGCACGGCGGCGACGTCCGGATGAACCCGATCTCCGGCACCTTCCACCTGCGCCCGCCCGCCGGCGACGACCGCGGCACCGAGGCGCGGCTTCGTGAGTTCCTGCGCGACGAGAAGGAGATCTACGAGCTCTTCATGGTCGTCGACGAGGAGCTCAAGATGATGTGCGACATCTGCACCGAGGGCGGCCAGGTGCTCGGGCCGTTCCTCAAGCCGATGACCCACCTGGTCCACACCGAGTACCTCCTCGCCGGCCGGACCACCCGCGACGTGCGGGAGGTGCTTCGCGACACGATGTACGCCGCCACAGTGACCGGCTCCCCGGTGGAGAACGCGTGCCGGCTGATCAGGCAGTACGAGGCCGAGGGTCGTGGCTACTACGGCGCCGCGCTCGCGCTGTTCGGCCGCGACGGTGCCGGCGAGCCGGTCGTCGACAGCCCGATCGTGATCCGTACCGCCGACGTCGATCTGGACGGCCGGCTGAGGGTGACCGCCGGCGCGACCCTGGTCCGCGACTCCGACCCGGCGTACGAGGTGGCCGAGACCCACGCGAAGGCCGGCGGCATCCTGTCCGCCTTCGGCCTGGTGCCCCCGGCACCCACGCCGACCGCCGACGTCACCGCGCTGGTCGCCGACGAGGAGGTGCTGATCGCGCTCAACAGCCGCAACAGCCGGCTCTCCGGGTTCTGGCTCGCCGACCAGGCGGGGACCCCACCGGACCCGCGCCTCGCGGGCAAGACCGCTGTCATCCTCGACGGCGAGGACGACTTCGTGAACATGCTGCGTCACATGCTGGCGCGGATGGGCATGTCCAGCGCCGTCGTCCGGCATGCCGACTACGCGGGCTACGGCGACCTCGAGGGCTACGACCTGGTCATCGTCGGCCCCGGCCCAGGTGACCCACGCGACGACGCCGACCCCAAGATGGCGAAGCTGCGGGCGGCCGTGGCCTCACTGCTGGCGGACGAGCGACCGTTCCTCGCCGTGTGCCTGGGCCACCAGGCGCTGTGCCACCAGCTCGGGATCCCGCTCGCCTACAAGGACATCGTCTTCCAGGGCACGCAGGCAGACGTGGTGCTCGGCGGTCGTCCCGAGAAGGTCGGGTTCTACAACACGTTCGTGGGTCGGCCGGATGCGGACACCGAGCTGCCCGCGGGCGTCACGATCGACACCGACCCCGAGAGCAACGACGTGCACGCGCTGGCCGGCCCGCACTACCGCGGCGTCCAGTTCCACGCGGAGTCGATCCTCACCGAGCGCGGCTTCGACGTCGTGCACGACCTGGTCTCCGCCGTACTCCTGCCGAAGTGAACTCCTGATGCGTGCGCCGGACGTCGTGGTGGTCGACCACCACGACTCCTACACGTGGAACCTGGTCCACCTGATCGCCGGCGTGACCGGTGCCCTGCCGACCGTCGTGCAGCACGACGACGTCGACCCGGACGACGTGCTGCGGCACGAGTACGTCGTCCTCTCGCCGGGCCCCGGTCACCCGGGCGAGGTGCGGGACTTCGCCGTCGGGCGGGAGGTGCTGCTGGCCGGCAGCCGGCCGGTGCTCGGCGTCTGCCTCGGCATGCAGGGCATGGTGACGACGTACGGCGGCGTGGTGGACCGGGTGCCTCCCGGGCACGGGATCACCGCCACCGTCAGCCACGACGGCGAGGGCCTCTTCGCCGGTGTCCCGGATCCGTTCAGCGCGATCCGCTACCACTCCCTGGCCGCGCTCGAGCTGCCCGACGTGCTGCGGGCGACCGCGGTCGACGAGGAGTCCGGCCTGACCATGGCGGTCGCGCACCTGCGGCTGCCGGTCATGGGTGTGCAGTTCCACCCGGAGTCGATCCTCACCGAGCACGGCGCGCGGCTTGTCCGCAACTTCCTCGCCGCTGCCCGCTGACCCGGCGGCATGGGAGGCTGGTCGCCGTGGTGACCCAGGGGGATCCGGCTGAGGCCTTCGCACACGTCCAGGCTCGGCACGCCCGCTGCGTGTGGCTCGACGGCGGCGGCGCCCGCGCCTGGTCCCGCCGGCGGTCCCTCATCGGCTGGCTCGAGGACGACGACGTCTCGATCTCCTACGACGCCACCCGCCGCGAGGTCACCCGCCACGCCGGCGGGCGCTCCGTCGTCGTCGGCGACGACCCGTTCGTGGTCCTCGAGCGCGAGCTCGACGCCGGCCACCCCACCGACCAGTGGTTCGGCTACTTCGGCTACGCCGCCCGCCCCGACCTCCCCGCAGCCGCCGACCCCGACCTCCCCGACGCCGTCTGGCTCCGCCCCACCCACATCCGCGAGTACGACCACCCCGCCCTCACCGCGGCCACCCCGCCCGACCGGCCGAGCGGCGTATCCAGCGAGGTCGAGGGCCAGGCGGGTTTGACGGGAGCATCCGAAGGGCCGCCCCGGCCCATGTCTGAGGTGCGCTCTGCCTACCCGATCAGGGCCGGGGCGGACTTCGGCTCTGCGACCGGCGGGCCCGCCTGGCCCTCGACACCGCTCGACACGCCGGAGGGCGTACCCGACGACTACGCGAAAGCCTTCGCAACCGTCCAGCAGCACCTCCACGCCGGCAACTCCTACGAGGTCAACCTCACCTACCGCACCCGCGCGACCAGCCCCGTCGACCCCCTCGACGCCTACCTCCGGCTCCGCGCGATCAACCCGGCGCCGTACGCCGGCTTCCTCCAGCACGACGTGGGCGGTGCCCGCGCCTGGCTGCTGAGCTCCTCGCCCGAGCGCTACGCGCTGGTCACCGACGACCGGATCCTCGAGACCAAGCCGATCAAGGGCACCACCCTTCGGGGCAGCACCCCGGAGGAGGACGCGGCCGCCCGCGACCACCTCGCGGGGGACCCGAAGTTCCGCTCGGAGAACCTGATGATCGTCGACCTGCTCCGCAACGACCTGGCGATGGTGTGCGACGTGGGCACGGTCGAGGTGCCGGTGCTGATGGAGGTCGAGCCGTACGCGTCGGTGCACCAGCTCGTCTCGACCGTCCGCGGCCGGCTGCGCGAGGGCGTGACCACGGTCGGCGCGCTTCGTGCGCTGTTCCCCGCCGGCTCGATGACCGGAGCGCCGAAGCTGCGGACAATGGAGATCATCGCGGAGGTCGAGGGGACGCCCCGGGGTGCCTACAGCGGCGCCTTCGGCTGGATCTCGGGCGACGGCCGGGCCGACCTCGGCGTGATCATCCGGACCCTGGTCTCCGACGGGACGGGCTACGTCCTGGGCACCGGCGGTGGGATCACGGTCGCCAGCGACCTGGTCGAGGAGTACGACGAGACCCGGTGGAAGGCCGCCCGGCTGCTGCAGGCGATCAGTCGCTGACCGTGCGCGCCCGCCTCGCGCGCAGGGACCGGGCTGCGGCCTCGCGCACGGCGACGCTGAGGGTGTCGAGGGCAGGGCTCTCGAGGCGCCAGCGCTGCCAGTACAGCGCCACACCGAGGGTCGTCGACCCGGGAAGCCGAACCAGCTCGCCGGTCGCGGTGCACGGGCCGAACTGGGGCTCGGGGATCGCCGCCCAGCCGAGGCCCAGGCGCACGGCCTCGAGGAAGTCGGCCGAGCTGGGCACCCGGTGGACCACGGGCGGCCGGCCGACGCCGTGCGCGGCGAGGACGCGGTCCTGGAGCCGGTCCTTCTCGTTGAACACCACGGTCGGCGCGGCCGACCAGTCCATGCCCCTGCCGCGTCGGTGCCGGTCGACCAGCCCCGGCGCCGCTGCGGGGACGTAGCGCAGGGTGCCGAGCGGCTCGACCGAGCAGCCCTGGACCGGCTGCGGCTCGCTGGTGACGGCGGCCAGCACCTCGCCGCGGCGGAGCAGGTCGTGCGACAGTGTCTCGTCCTCCACGAAGAGCCGCAGCGCGGTCGCCGGCCCCTCGGCGACCGAGGTGAGGACCGGCCGGAACCAGGTCGCCAGCGAGTCTGCGTTGACGGCCACCGCGAGCTCCAGCACCGCCGTGCTGCCCAGCTCGCGCGGTCTCCGTCGCCAGCAGGCGGAGCTGCCGCCCCAGCCGCAGCAGCGGCGCTCCGGCCGCGGTGATCTCCGTCGGAGACGTCCGCCGGACGAGCACCTGCCCGGCCGACCGCTCGAGCGCCCGGACCCGCTGGCTGATTGCGCTCGGCGTCACGTGCAGGCGTGCGGCGGCCGCGTCGAACGAGCCCTCCTCGGCGATCACGAGCAGGGTCTCCAGCTGGGCGGGGTCGAGGTGCACCGGACGCAGTTAAGCACAACTTCAGTGTCTGAAGAATCATTCGCTGGGCTTCAGTACCGGGAGGACGTAGCGTCCCTCGGGTGCTCACCTCGACGCTCGCCGGGTTCCTGACCGGGGGATCACTCATCGTCGCCATCGGCGCGCAGAACGCCTACGTCCTTCGGCAGGGGCTCGCCCGGCACCACGTCGCGGCCGTCGTGGCGGTCTGCGCCCTCTCCGACGTCGTGCTCATCGCGGCCGGGGTCAGCGGCATCGGAGCGATCGTGGACCGCGCGGGGTGGGTCGTCGACGTCGTCCGCTGGCTGGGTGTCGCCTTCCTGCTGTGGTACGCCGCCGGCTCGCTGCGGCGGGCGTTCCGAGCGGAGGCCCTCCACGCGGGCGGAGCGGCGGCAGCACGCGCGGAGGGGCGTCGTACGGTCGTCGGCCGAGCGGTGGCCCTCACCTGGCTCAACCCGCACGTCTACCTCGACACCGTCCTGCTGATCGGGTCCATCGCGGCGACGCACGACACCCATGCCAGCGACGTGCTGGACGGACGGTGGTGGTTCGCGATCGGCGCGGCGCTGGCCAGCGTCGCGTGGTTCAGCGGACTGGGCTTCGGCGCACGGGTGCTCGGCCCGGTGTTCTCGCGCCCGCGCAGCTGGCAGGTGCTGGAGGCCCTGATCGCGGCGACGATGATCCTGATCGCTGTCAAGCTCGCTCGCGGTTGAGGCAGTCGGGGTGCTGCCGGTGCTCCATGGAACCGCCCGACCGGTCCTTACGTCTACGTGTCACCACGACACGAGGAGCCAGATGCGCACGACGACCCTGCGGGGGATGACAGCGGTGACGGTCGCGACCGCGGTGACGGCCGTGCTCGTGGGCGGGTGCGGGAGTGCTACCGACGTGGCCTCGGAGGGGCCGTCGCAGCTCCCGACCGCGGCCGAGCCCTACGACGGTCCCCTGTACGTGCCGGACGCCCGGTACGGAGCGGCGGGCGAGGTGGTCGAATGCCGGCACCGGCCGGGATCGGGCCGGTTCCACACCGGCGAGGTGTACGGCGAGGGCGCGACCAGCGACAGCCCGGACGGGGCCGTGAGGACCGCGATGTCCGAGGGCCTCTTCCTGGACCTGCCCGACCTGCCGCTCAGGGTCGCCGCGGCCGAGGACGGCCGGGTCCTCTTCACCCACGTCGGCGATGGCCGCACCACGGCCGCACTGGTGGTCCGGGACGGCCACGCCACGGAGGGCGCGGGTGGCGACGGCTGGTACCTGGAGTCGTCCGCGATCTGTGACCTCTCGGAGTTTCCCCCGGAGCTGGCCGAGAGCCATTTCGGCACCGAGATCTGGACCGGGCCGGACGGCCAGCCGGTCCTGACGACGAGGGTCGTCTCCCAACCCGGGCCGGAGCACTGCGACTGGCAGTCGATGACCTTCCTCTCGGTCGGACGGGACCGGACCTACGTCCGTGACCCGCTGCCGGATCTCCGGGAATGGCTGGACGCCGAGTACGTCGCCTCGATGCCGCTCCCGGAGGACGCGGTCGACACCGGCTTCAGCCGCGAGGACGACCGACTGTGGCTGTCCCCGGGCGGGGACCGTGCCTACGTGGGCCGGCCCGCCGACGTCGAGGCCTGGCCCCGAACCGATCTGGCCTGCGCGTGAGGGTCTTCGGTCAGCCGGCGCTCGGTGTCTGCTCCCCGGCGCGCGCCGCGTCTGCGTGGGCCGAGAGTCGGGCGAGCGTGGCCTCGGTGGCGCGCACGACCCGCGCCTCGTCGTACGGCGCGGGGTCGACGACGTTGACCACCTCGTAGAGGTCGCCGTTCTGGACGAAGCCGGTGACGTAGAGCTGCTTCTTCTCGACCGCGACCACGATGCGGGCGGCGTCGGCGCCCTTGATGGTCGGCGTGCGCACGTCGGCGTCCGGCGCCTGTCCCATGGCGTGCCAGAACTCCTCGAGGCTGCCGCGGAAGAGCTGGTAGTTGGCGGTGACCACCGGCTGTCCGCTCTCCTTCGCAGGGGCGAACCGGCATTCGGGAGCCTGGGGAGTGCCGTCGTGCTCGGTGGTCGTGGCGCCGAAGTGCTTCTCGACGAAGCTCGCGTCGAGCGCGTCGCAAGGGTTCCAGAGCGCGGGCGGCTCGGTCGGCAGCTCCGGTTTGGCGCCGACCTCGTCCTCGCCGCACGCGGTCAGCACCAGAGCGGGCAGGACGGCGGCGGCCGCCCATCGCGTACGACGAACCGTGCCCCTTCGCGGCGTACACCGCGCCCCTTCGCGGCGCACACCGCGCCCCTTCGCGTCAGGCATGCGCGCTCTCCCGTCCCGGGATCCGCAGCACCAGCCGGGCGCCGCCACTGGCGTTGTCGGTCGCCTCGACCGAGCCGGAGTGGCGCTCGGCGACCTGGCGGACGATGGCCAGGCCCAGCCCGGAACCGGGCATGGTGCGGGCGTCGGGGGAGCGCCAGAACCGGTCGAAGATCCGGGCCCGGTGCGCCTCGGCGATGCCCGGCCCCTGGTCGTCGACGGTCAGCACCCCGTCGCTCAGTCGCACTGTCACCTGTCCTCCTTCAGGACTCCACTTCGCGGCGTTGTCGAGCAGGTTGGTCACCGCGCGCTCGAGCTCAACCGCCTCACCCACCACCCACCATGGTCGCGTGAACACCTCGAAGGTCAGCCCCGGGGCCCGGCGCCGGACCCGCTGCACGGCGTGGTCGACCACCTCGGCCAGGTCGACCCGCTCCACCTGCACCGGCATCGGCTCGTCGCGGGCGAGCTCGGTGAGGTCGCCGATCAGCGTGGTCAGCTCCTCGATCTGGGCCTGCACGTCGTCGAGCAGCTCGGCCCGGGCCTCGGGCGGCAGGCTGGCGAGCGCGGGGTCGTTGCGAGCGCTCATCGTGAGCAGGTCGATGTTGGTGCGCAGCGCCGTCAGCGGTGTGCGCAGCTCGTGGCTCGCGTCGGCGACGAGCTGCCGCTGGCGGGTGCGGGAGGCGTCCAGCGCGGTCAGCATGTGGTTGAACGCCGTGGCCAGGCGCGCCACCTCGTCCCCGCCCTCCACCGGAAGCGGTGTCAGGTCCTCCGTGCGCGCGATGTCCTCCACGGCGTCGGTCAGGCGCCGTACCGGCCGCAGGCCGTTGCTCGCGACCGCCCAACCGGCGAGCGCCGCCGCGAGCACACCGAAGATCCCGAAGGCCACCGTCACCCACCCCAGTCTGGACAGGGTCCGGTCCTGATCCTCCAACGGCTGGGCGATGATCAGGGCGATTCCGCGCTGCTGCGTCGGCACCGCGACGACCCGGTAGCGGTGACCCGCGATCGTGAGCGTGCGCAGGCTGTAGTCGGCTCGTCCCTGCGCCACCCGCAGCTCCGGACCACCGAGCTCGATCGACGGCCCGCGATCCAGGATCACCGGCGTGCCCTCGAAGTCGAGGAAGGCGATCCGCACGTCCGCGGCACCCAGCGCCCACGGCGGGATGCCCGCCGACGACGCCTCGAGCAGGGTGTTGGAGCGGGCCGCCTTGTTGGCGCGGTCGAGGAGGGAGTCGTCGAGCGCGTTCTGCATCTGCACCCGGGCGGTGATGTACGCGCCGAAGGCCACCAGCGCCACGGACAGGCCCACCGCGATCGTGGTCAGCAGGATCACCCTGCTGGCGAGCGAGCGCCGGTAGTGCCAGCGGCCGCCGGAGCCGGGGCCGACCGCGAGCCCCCAGACGCTCATCCTTCCTTCAGGACATAGCCGATGCCGCGCACCGTGTGGATCAGTCGCGGCTCACCTTCCGCCTCGGTCTTGCGACGCAGGTACCCCACGTAGACCTCGAGAGAGTTCGCCGTCGTCGGGAAGTCGTAGCCCCACACCTCCTCGAGGATGAAGCTGCGGTCCAGCACGCGCCGCGGCCGCCGCAGGAACATCTCCAGGAGCGTGAACTCCGTGCGGGTCAGCTCGATCAGCCGGGCGCCACGGGTCACCTCGCGGGTGGTGACGTTCATCGTCAAATCGGAGAAGGAGAGCACCTCCTCGTCCGCCCCGTCGACCACCGGCGCGATCCGCCGCAGCAGCGCCCGGAGCCGGGCCAGCAGCTCGTCCAACGCGAACGGCTTGGTGAGGTAGTCGTCCGCGCCCGCATCGAGGCCCTCGACCCGGTCGCCCACGGCGTCGCGTGCGGTGAGCACCAGGATCGGCACGTCGTTGCCGGCCGACCGCAGCGCGCGGGTCGCCTCGAGCCCGTCGAGCTTCGGCATCATCACGTCCATCACGACGACGTCGGGCGCCACCGCGCCGATCCCAGCCAGGGCCTCCGCGCCGTCGCCGGCCAGGTGGACGTCGTACCCGTTGAACTCCAGGGACCTGCGCAGCGACTCACGCACCGCGCGGTCGTCGTCGACGACGAGAACCCGGGGAGTGTTGCTGGAGCGGTTCGGCACGTTCCCATGATGGCCGATCGCCCTGAGCGGCGGCTGAGAGATCACCAGTCCGCCCGAGGCCCCCGGGCGCTGCAAACCTACAGATACCGCTGCGCGAGCCGGGCCGCCCGGGCGCCGTACGCGCCACCGAAGAGGCAGGCGTGCACCAGCAGCGGGAACAGCTGGTGGAACGCCAGGCGCTCCTCCCATCCCTCGGCGAGCGGCGCGACCTCCTCGTAGGCGGCCATCACCTGCGGCAGCTGGGGCAGCCCGAACAGCGCCAGCATCGCGAGGTCGACCTCGCGGTGCCCGCCGTACGCCGCCGGGTCGATGAGCACCGCACGGTTGTCGTTGGTCCACAGCACGTTGCCGTTCCAGAGGTCGCCGTGCAGCCGGGACGGCGGCTCGTCAGGGACGATCTCCGCGGTCCTCGCGGCGGCCGCCTCCACGGCGCCGGCCTCCTCGGCCGACATGATCTGCTTGTCCCTGAGCACCTTGAGGTACGGCGCGATCCGCCGCTCCGCCCAGAACTCGGCCCACGTGCCGAGCGGCCGGTTCGGCAGCGGCAGCCGGCCGACGTACCCATCGGCATCGCTGCCGTACGACGCCGCGCCGGCGCTGTGCGTCACCGCCAGCGCGCGCCCGAGACCGCCTGCGGCCTCGGGCCCCGGGCGGCCGGTCTCCACCCAGCTGAGGATCAGGCAGTCCCCGTCCACGGCCAGCACCTCGGGCACCGGGACGCCGCCGGCGTCCTGGGCCTCCGCCAGCCATCGCAGGCCTGCCGCCTCCCTCTCGAAGAAGTGCGGCGGCGCGCCGGTCAGCGTCTTGAGGAGCGCCGTGCGGCCACTGGACAGGCGGAGCTTCACCGCGGTGCAGATGTCACCGCCGGCGACGGGCGCGGTGGCGACCACCGCCGATCCGAGCAGCTGCTCGGCCCGGCCGGCGACCACGGGCTGCCTCGCCATGTCCGCCCGCTCCCTCAGCCGCTCCGAATCAGGCCTGTCCCTTGAGTGCGCGCGGGATCTCGCGGCCCTGTTCGATCGCTCGCTCGGGCGCCTTGACCCGCTTGAAGCTCCTGATGCCGAGAAGTGCCATCAGCAGTGCGATCAGAAACCAGAACCCCGCGACGATCAGGAACGCCCAGTGCAGGGCGAGGCCGTCGCCGTTCCAGTGGATGAAGTGCGCGGCGGCCACCGACAGGATGATCACGAACAGGACGAGGAGGAACGCCGCGGCGGCGAGGTACACCGCGCCCATGCCGCCGGCAGTCACGCTGACCTTCAGCTCCGCCTTGGCCAGCTGGATCTCCTTGCGCAGGAGCGTGGAGAAGTCGGACTGCGCGTCCTTGATGAGGCGCCCGATGGTCGGCTCTTCGCGGAGCGGTTCGATGGCCATGCAGCCGACCTTACCGATATCGGTAGGATCAGCGTCAGGTGAGCCGGGAAGTCTGGTCGGCGCTCGTTCGCCCCTGCCCGCTGACCTCACCGGAGGACCTTCGTGCCCGCACCCACCCCGCCCGGACGCTCCTCCGACCTGTGGCGTCAAGGCCCGGTCTGGACGGCGAGCGACAAGCCGCTGGCGAAGTTCGTCGCGCGTCCGCTACGGGACTTCCTCCACGTCGAGTCGTCCGGCTCGATCCTGCTGCTCGGGGCGACGATCGTCGCCCTGCTCTGGGTCAACCTGCCCTTCGACGGCTGGGCGGCGGCCTACGACCGCGTCTGGCACACCGACATCGCGCTGCACATCGGCGACTTCCACATCGAGGAGTCGCTGCAGCACTGGGTCAACGACGGCCTGATGGCCATCTTCTTCTTCGTGGTCGGCCTCGAGATCAAGTACGAGCTGGTGCACGGCGACCTGCGGGACCCGCGCACCGCCGCGCTGCCGATCATCGCCGCGTTCGGCGGCATGGTGGTGCCGGCGGCGTTCTACCTCGTGATCGCCGGCGGCGGCGACACCGGATCCGGGTGGGGCATCCCGATGGCGACCGACATCGCCTTCGCGGTCGGCGTGCTCGGACTGCTCGGGCGCCGGATCCCGTCCACCGCCCGGCTCTTCATGCTGACCCTGGCGATCGTGGACGACATCGGGGCGATCGTGGTGATCGCGGTGTTCTACACCGCCGACCTCGCCCTGGAGTGGCTGGCCCTGGCGGTCGGCCTGCTGGTGCTGATGGCGGCGCTGCGGATCATCCGCGTGTGGTCGATCCCCGTCTACGCCGTGCTCGGCGTCGCCACCTGGTTCGCCATGCTCCAGTCCGGCGTGCACGCGACCCTCGCCGGCGTGGCGATCGGCCTCCTCACCCCGGCCGTCGCGCTGCTCCGGCCCGCGGTCGCCAAGGAGTACGCCCTCGACGCGCTCCGGGACCACGACCTGGACGCCGAGGAGCTGCACAGGATGCGCTTCCTGCTGGCCGAGTCGGTCCCGGTCGTGGAGCGGCTGCAGAGCCGGCTCCACCCGGTGTCGTCGTACGTCGTGCTGCCGATCTTCGCGCTCGCGAACGCCGGCGTGCACCTCGGTGGCGGCGTGCTCGGCGAGGCCCTCACCTCGACCGTGGCGCTCGGCATCGGCGTCGGCCTGGTCCTGGGCAAGCCGGTCGGGATCGCGCTTGCCTGCTTCCTCGCCGTCCGCCTCGGTCTCAGCCGGCTCCCGGCCGGCATGTCGTGGTCGCAGGTGGTCGGCGTCGGCGCCGTCGCCGGCATCGGCTTCACGGTCTCCCTGTTCATCGCCGGCCTGTCCTTCCCCGGCGACCAGGCGCTCACCGACGACGCGAAGGTCGGCATCCTGGTGGCGTCGGTGATGGCCGCGGTCGTCGGTGTGATCGTGCTGCTGCTGGCGAGGGGCACGGAGGGTGCCGAGGAGGTCGCTTCATCAAGGGATGCAGACGAGTAGTCACTTCCCGTGCCGTACACGCGCTGGGAAGTGCGGGTTCGGCTGCATACCTTGGTAAACCGACGCGCGGAAGCGACGTACGGCGCCGCACTCAACCGCCGTACGGCGCCGCCGCGCTCAGTCTCCCGACGCGCTCAGTCCTCGGTGGACGTAGCCTGGCCCGCCGAGATCAGGTCCATGATCGAGCTGTCGGCCAGCGTGGTGGTGTCGCCGACCTCGCGCTTCTCGGCGACGTCGCGCAGCAGTCGCCGCATGATCTTGCCCGAGCGGGTCTTGGGGAGCTCGGGCACGATCATGATCTGCCGGGGCTTGGCGATCGGGCCGATCTCCTTGCGGACGTGGTCGGAGAGCTCCTTGGCGATACCCTCCCCGCCATCACCGGCCTCCTCGCGGAGGATGACGTAGGCGACCGGAGCCTGGCCGGTGTCGGGGTCGGACGCACCGACCACCGCGGCCTCGGCGACCTTGGGGTGGGAGACCAGGGCCGACTCGATCTCCGTGGTGGAGAGCCGGTGCCCGGACACGTTCATCACGTCGTCGACCCGGCCGAGGACCCAGATGTCGCCATCGTCGTCTTTCTTGGCTCCGTCGCCGGCGAAGTAGTAGCCCTGCTTCTCGAACCGCTTCCAGTAGGTGTCCTTGAACCGCTCGTCGTCACCCCAGATGGTCCGCAGCATCGAGGGCCAGGGGGAGGTGACGACCAGGTAGCCGCCGGAGCCGTTCGGCACCGGGTTGCCCTCGTCGTCGACCACCTCGGCCTCGATGCCCGGGATCGGTGTCATCGCCGAGCCGGGCTTGCCGGCCGTGACGCCGGGCAGCGGGCTGATCATGATGGACCCGGTCTCGGTCTGCCACCAGGTGTCGACCACCGGGGTGCGGTCCCCGCCGATGACGTGGCGGTACCAGACGTAGGCCTCGGGGTTGATCGGCTCGCCGACCGAGCCGAGGATCCGCAGCGAGGACATGTCGAAGGTGTCGGGCACGTCGTGGCCCTGCTTCATGAACGACCGGATCGCGGTGGGCGCGGTATAGAAGATCGTGACGCCGTACTGCTCGATGATCTTCCACCAGCGGCCGCGCTCGGGGTGGTCGGGCGTGCCCTCGTAGAGCACCTGCGTGGCGCCGTTGGCCAGCGGCCCGTAGACGATGTAGCTGTGGCCGGTGACCCAGCCGATGTCGGCGGTGCACCAGTAGACGTCGGTCTCCGGCTTCAGGTCGAACACCGCGTGGTGGGTGTACGAGGAGCCGACGAGGTAGCCGCCGGTGGTGTGCAGGATGCCCTTCGGCTTGCCGGTCGTGCCGGAGGTGTACATGACGTAGAGCGGGTGCTCGCTGTCGAACGCCTCGGGCGTGTGCTCCTCGGACGCCGAGTCCACGACGTCGTGCCACCAGACGTCGACGCTGTCGTCCCAGTCGACCTCCTGGTTCGTACGACGGACCACGAGCACCTTCTCGACCACGTCGGTCTTGCTGCGGGCCTCGTCCACCGCCGGCTTCAGGGCGGAGGCTGCGCCGCGGCGGTAGCCGCCGTCGGCCGTGACGACCACCTTGGCCTGGCAGTCGTCGAGCCGTGAGGCCAGTGCGTCGGCGGAGAACCCGCCGAACACCACCGTGTGCGGGGCGCCGATCCGGGCGCAGGCCAGCATCGCGACCACCGCCTCGGGGATCATCGGCATGTAGATGGCGACCCGGTCCCCCTTGGCGACGCCGAGGTCGGTCAGCGCGTTGGCCGCCTTGGACACCTCGCGCTGGAGGTCGGCGTAGGTGAGGTCGCGGGTGTCACCCTCCGGCTCGCCCACCCAGTGGATGGCGACCTTGTCGCCGCGTCCGGCCTCGACGTGCCGGTCCACGCAGTTGTAGGCCGCGTTGAGCGTGCCGCCGACGAACCACGTGGCGAACGGCGGGTTGGTCCAGTCGAGGACCTGGTCCCACTTCGTGGCCCAGGTGAGGCGCTCGGCCTGCTCGGCCCAGAACCCCTCGCGGTCGGCGGCCGCCGCCTCGTAGGCGTCCGCCTTGAGGTTCGCGTTCGCCGCGAGGTCGGCCGGCGGCTCGAAGCGGCGGTCCTCCCGCGACAGGTTCGCCAGGGTCTCCTCGATGTCAGTCACGACATGTCCTTCCGACGTCATTGCTGCGGGTGGGGTGCCACGGCTCACACTAGGCCGCGACCCCACCCCGCACTCAAGGGCTTGAAACGGGGTTGCCGAACGCGACGGCAGGTGACCCGGGATCGGACGTCTACCTCGGCGCCGTGGCCAAGCACAGCGCCGAGGTAGAGGTCGTCACGCGGAGCTACCCGCCGACCGAGGTCCGGATCAGATCTCGCCGGCTGCGTGCTTGGCGACGAGGTCGGTCTTGCCGGGGTACCGGACCTCCTCGACCAGGTGCTGCATGATCTGCGACGGCTTCTCCGTGAACTGCGAGACCACGATCGTGACCACGAAGTTCAAGACCATGCCGATCGCACCGAACCCGACCGGTGCGATGTCGAGGATCGGGTCCTTGCCGAGGAAGAACGGCGCGGACTCGGTCGGCAGGGTCCACACGAAGTACGCCATGGTGATGCCGATGCCGACGGCCATCCCGGCTGCCGCACCTGCCGCGGTGCACTTCTTCCAGAAGATGCCGAGCACCAGGACCGGGAAGAAGCTGGCTGCTCCCAGACCGAAGGCGAGGGCGACGACCTGGCCCGCGAACCCGGGAGGGTTGATGCCGAGCCATCCGGCGACGAGCACCGCCACGACCATGGACAGCCGGGCCACCAGCAGCTGCTGCTTCTCGGTCGCCCGGGGGTTGATCCGCTTGTGGAAGACGTCGTTGGCCACCGACGAGGAGATCACCAGCAGCAACCCCGAGGCGGTCGACAGCGCCGCCGCCAGTGCACCGGCTGCGACCAGCCCCACGATCGGAGCCGGCAGGCCCGCGATCTCGGGCGAGGCGAGGACCAGGATGTCGTTGTTGATCAGCACCTCGTTGCCGCTGCCCCCGGCGAAGTCGATCGCTCCGTTGCCGTTGAGGTCGGTGACCGCGCCGCCGTCGAGGCCGGTGATCAGGCCGGCGTCGGCCCAGGTGTCGAACCAGCGCTGGTCAGCCAGGGACCCGTTCCTGGACTCGTCGAGGATGTTGAACTTCGAGAAGGCCGCGACGGTCGGAGCCGTGGTGTAGAGCAGTGCGATGAAGAACAGCGCCCACAGCGCCGAGTAACGCGCCGCCCGCACACTCTTGGCCGTGTAGAACCGCACGATCACGTGCGGCAGGCCCGCGGTGCCGAACATCAGCGTCGCGGTCAGCAGGAACATGTTGAGCTGGCCGCTGCCGGTGAGTGCGGCGGTGTACTCGGCGAAGCCGAGCTCGGCCTGCAGGGCCTCGAGCTCGTCGAGGATCTGCCCGAAGCCGATCTGCGGCAGGGGGATGTCGGTGAGCTTGGTCGAGATGGCGACCGCCGGGATCAGGTAGGCCACGATCAGAACCGAGTACTGGCAGACCTGTGTCCAGGTGATGCCCTTCATCCCGCCCAGGACGGCGTAGAAGAGGACGATGGCCATCCCGATCATCACGCCATAGGTGGTGTCCACCGAGAGGAACCGGCTGAACACCACGCCGACGCCCGCCATCTGGCCGACGACGTACGTCAGCGAGACGACGATCGCGCACACCACCGCGATCAGTCGGGCTGTCTCGTTGTAGCGATCACCCACGAAGTCCGGCACGGTGTACTTGCCGAACTTGCGGAGGTAGGGCGCGAGCAGCATCGCCAGCAGCACGTATCCGCCGGTCCAGCCCATCAGGTACGCCGACCCGGAGTAGCCGTTGTAGGCGAGCGCGATGAGGCCGGCCATCGAGATGAACGATGCGGCACTCATCCAGTCCGCGGCGATCGCGGCGCCGTTGGCCGGTGCCGGGATGCCGCCACCGGCGACGTAGAAGCCGGAGGTGTCCGACACCCGGCTCGCGTAGGCGACATAGATGTAGACGCCGAAGGTGAGGACGACGAAGACGAGCGTCCAGGTCTGGATATCGGTCACGAGTGGTGCACCTCTTCCTCGTACTCGTCGATGCCGTACCTGGCGTCGAGCTTGTCCATCCGCCATACGTAGACGGCGATCAACGCCAGGAAGACCAAGATCGAGCCCTGGTTGGCGAACCAGAAGCCGAGCGGGAACCCGGCGATCTCGACGTTGTTCAGCAGGTCGGCGAAGAAGATCCCGGCGCCGAAGGACACGAGCGCCCAGATGGCGAGCAGCACCGCCATCAGTCTCAGGTTGTGGCGCCAGTACTCCCGGCGCGTCTGTTCATCCATGGTCTGCTCCGATCGGTGTCAGCAAGCGAGCGTGGCCGTGACGTCATGGCCGCCACAGATGAGGCAAGCAATCGAGCGAGGGTCGGGTCAAGGCGAGAATGTGGCTTCGGTCACACCGTGCGCCGAGCGGTGTGGAGTGCTCGGCGAGCGGCGCTCGGGCCGGCTCTCTGCGGTCGATCCGGCCTGGGCCGACCGCTCGTCGTTCGGAACCGACCGTTCGTCGCGTTCCGCGGGCCGTCGAGGATCGGTGAACGGCGGAAGCGAGGCATGGAGGCCGTGCGTGAAGCCGATCACGGCGGCTACCGTCGGGTCATGGCCCTTCGCGGACTCGCAGGCAAGTCGACCCGGACCACCGCCGCCCGCGTCCCGGCCCATCCCGGCCGCAAGCGGCTCGGGCTGGCAGTGGCGATGGTGATGTTCGGCTCGTTCCTGCCCTGGGTCCACACGGCGCTCGGGAATCTCCCGGGCGCGAGCGGTCCTGGGGTGTGGACGTTCTACGCGGCAATGCTCGGGCTGGCCGGCGCGTTGCTCCCGCTGCGCCGGGTGGCGGCCGTGCAGGCGAGCATCCTCGCGGCGGCAGCCGTCGTCCTTCCGAGCTGGCAGCTGTGGAGGATCGTGAGCACCGTGGGCTTCGGCGGCTGGATGCCCGGCCCCGGGATGGTCCTCGTTCTCGGCGGCGGCGTGCTTGCCGGCGTCGCTGCGGTCCAGCTGCTGCGCCAGCCCTGAACCCGCTCCCACGGCGTTGAGCCGGCCGGTCGATGTGGCCCACCCCACAGGGGCCGCTGGTGACACCCAGATCCTGCTCTGGTTAGGTAAGGCTTACCTTCCTCGGATCAGGAGACCTTCGCCGTGCCCCAGCTTCCCCTGCACCACGTATTCCACCCCACCCACGCCGAGCACTACGCGGCGGCCATCGGTGGCGGACTCGAGCACCTCCTCGGACGGCTCCGCGACGTCACCGGGCCCGCGACCGGCGCCCGTCCGGAGGACGCCGCCGCCCGGGTGGCCGCCGTGGACCTCGAGACGCCGCTCGGCAGCCTGGACGAGGTCCTCGAGGAGATGTCACGGCTGTGGCTCGACGACGCCGTGTGGTTCCACGAGCCGACCTACGCCGCGCACCTGAACTGCCCGGTCGTGGTCCCCGCGCTGCTGGCCGAGCTGTTCGTCGCCGCGGTCAACAGCTCGCTGGACACCTTCGACCAGAGCGTCGGTGGCACGTTCATCGAGCGGCGGCTGGTCGAGTGGACCGCGGCCCGGATCGGCTTCGGCGAACAGGCCGACGGCATCTTCACCAGCGGCGGCAGCCAGTCCAACCTGCACGCCCTGCTGCTCGCCCGCGGCCGCCACGAGCGGGTCCCGCCCGACCGGCTGCGGATCCTCGCCTCCGCCGAGGCGCACTTCTCCGTGCAGAAGTCCGCCCGCCTGCTGGGCCTCGGCGAGGAGTCCGTCGTGAGCGTCCCGACCGACGCCCGCCACCGGATGGACCCCGCCGCGCTCGAGCGCTCCCTGGCCGCGTGCACCGCGCTCGGCCTCCGCCCGATGGCGATCGTCGCCACCGCGGGGACGACCGACTTCGGCGCGATCGACCCGCTGCCGGCCATCGCGGACCTGGCCCGGGCCTACGACGCCTGGCTCCACGTCGATGCGGCGTACGGCGGCGGGCTGCTCGTCTCGCCGCGGCGCCGGTCGCTGCTCGGTGGGATCGACCGGGCGGACTCGGTCACCGTCGACTTCCACAAGACCTTCTTCCAGCCGGTGTCGTCCAGCGCCATCATCGTGCGCGACCGGGCGTCCCTCCGACCGTCGACCTGGTACGCGGACTACCTCAACCCCCGCGACGCGACCAGCCCCAACCAGGTGGACAAGAGCCTCCAGACCACACGGCGCTTCGACGCGCTCAAGCTCTGGCTCACGCTGCGCACCATGGGCGCCGACCTCCTCGGCCAGTACGTCGACGCCGTGATCGACCTGGCCGCCGACGTCCACGCCGTGCTGCGGGACGCCCCGGACCTCCAGTTCGCCGCCGCGCCGGAGCTGAGCACCCTGGTGTTCCGCTACCTGCCGACCGATGTGGTGCTCGACGAGCCGGCGCTCGCCGCGCTGAACAACAGCATCCGAGCCGCCCTCTACGAGTCCGGCGCCGCCATGGTGGCGGCGACGAAGGTGGACGGCGTGCAGCACCTGAAGGTGACCCTGCTCAACCCGATGGCGACCACCGCCGACATCGTCGGCGTGCTCGACCTGGTCCGCGCCACCGGCGCACGCCTGGCCGGCGAGCACGCGCCGCTGGAGGTCACCCGATGAGCATCCCGCCCGTCCACGACTTCGTGGGGATCGGGCTCGGTCCGTTCAACCTCGGCCTGGCCTGCCTAACGGACCCGCTGCGCGAGTCCGACGGCGTCTCGGGGGTCTTCCTCGAGGCCCGCGACCGCTTCGACTGGCACCCCGGGATGCTGCTCGACGACGCCACCCTGCAGGTGCCGTTCCTCGCCGACCTGGTCACCATGGCCGACCCCACGTCCCGGTGGTCCTTCCTCAGCTACCTCAAGCAGACCGGCAACCTCTACCCCTTCTACATCCGGGAGAGCTTCTACCCGCTCCGCCGGGAGTACGACGACTACTGCCGATGGGCCGCCGAGCGGCTCGACTCGGTCCGGTTCGGCCAGCAGGTGAGGTCGGTCGAGCACGACGGGTCGTCGTACCTCGTCCGCACCGGCACCGGCGAGGCCTTCCGTGGCCGCCGGGTGGTGCTGGGCATCGGCACCTCGCCGTCGGTGCCGGCGCCGCTGCGGTCGCTCCTCGACCCGCTGGTCGAGGAGGTCGCGCAACGCCCGTCCACAGACCGAGGGCTGGTCACGCACTCGGCCGACTACCTCGAGCACAAGGCCGCCCTGCAGCGGCAGGCCACGATCACCGTCGTCGGGAGCGGGCAGAGTGCGGCGGAGATCTACCACGACCTGCTGGTCGAGGCGCCTGATCACGGCTACGAGCTGACCTGGCTCACGCGCAGCCCGCGGTTCTTCCCGATGGAGTACACCAAGCTCACCCTCGAGATGACCTCGCCCGAGTACGGTGCCTACCACCACGCGCTGCCGCTGGAGACCCGCGAGCGGCTCGCGCGCGAGCAGCGGCACCTGTACAAGGGGATCAGCAGCGAGCTGGTCGACGCGATCTTCGACCTGCACTACCGCCAGCGGGTGACCGGGGTCGGGCCGCGCACCACCCTGGTCACCAACACCGAGGTCCGCGCGGCCCGCCGCGACGGCGGGGCGGTCGAGCTCGACCTGACCCACCTCGAGACCGGCGAGGAGTTCGGCCTGCGCACCGAAGGCTTGGTGCTCGCCACCGGCTACGCCCCGACCGCCCCCACCTTCCTCGAGGGCGTGCGTGACCGGATCCGGCTTGACGCCCGTGGACGGTACGACGTCGCGGCCGACTACTCCGTCGATGTGTCCGGCGGAGAGATCTTCGTGCAGAACGCCGAGGAGCACACCCACTCGCTCCTGGCGCCCGACCTCGGCATGGGCGCCTACCGCAACTCGGTGATCATCGCGGCGATGCTCGGTCGGGAGGTCTATCCGGTGGAGAAGCGGATCGCCGTGCAGACCTTCGGGGTGCCGGACCACCTGCGACGGGCGCCCGGGTCCCGTGACGGTCGCTGCGCGACCTCCCCGACCTCCCGGCTCGCGGAGGTCGTCCGATGATCACCATCGAGCCGCTCGACCTCGACCGCGACCTGGCGCTCCTCCACGCGTGGGTCACCCACCCGCGCTCGGTGTTCTGGATGATGCAGGACGCCGCACCGGACGACGTGCGCGAGGAGTACGCCCGGATCCTCGCCGACCCCCATCACGACGCGCGGCTGGGACTCGTCGACGGCCGGCCGTCGTTCCTCGTCGAGACCTACGACCCATGGCACTCCGCGCTCGGCGGCCTGCCGGAGCTCCAGCCCGGCGACGTGGGGATGCACGTCCTGGTCGCCCCGCCCGACCGCGACCCGGAGCCGGGGTTCACGACCCGAGTCTTCGGTGCGGTGCTGGCCCACTGCTTCGAGGACCCGGCGGTCCGACGCGTCGTCGTCGAGCCCGACGTGCGCAACGCCGCGATCCGCGCGAAGAACGTCGCGGCCGGCTTCACCGAGCTGCGGGAGGTGCCGGTGCCGGGCAAGACCGCGATGCTGTCGGTCTGCACCCGCGAGGCCTGGGAGACGGCGCTCGGGATCCGCGACAGCGCCCACCTGGCGCCGGCGCTCCTCGACCGCGCGCAGCGACACCTGGTGGCCAAGGCGCTCGGCGAGTACGCCCACGAGAGACTGGTCGCGCCGGAGCCGGTGCCGGGCGGCCACGACCGCTGGCGCCTCGCGGCCGGCCCGTCGTCGTACGTCTTCACGGCGCGGGTGCACGAGCTCGAGCACTGGGTGGTGGAGCCGGCGTCCGTCGAGCGCACGGTCGACGGCGTCGCGGTCGCCCCCGACGCCCAGGACCTGATCGTGGAGCTGGCGCCCTGCCTGGGCATCCCGGACCAGCTGCTGCCGACCTACCTGGAGGAGGTCGCGTCGACGCTCGCCGCCGCGGCCTGGAAGCTGCGGCACCGACGGATCCCGGTCGCCGACCTGGTCGACGCGAACTATCAGCAGATCGAGGCGGCGATGACCGAGGGCCACCCGGCGTTCGTGGCCAACAACGGGCGGATCGGCTACGGCCTCGACGACTACCAGGCGTTCGCTCCCGAGGCCGGCCGTGACGTCCGGCTGCACTGGGTCGCGGCCCGGCGCGCGCACACCCGGCTGTCCCTCGGCGTCGGCGTCACCGAGCAGGAGCTGTACGACGCCGAGCTGGCCGGCCCGGTCGGGGACCGGTTCCGGGCGCGACTGCGCGGTCTGGGCCTCGACCCGGCCGACTACCTGTTCGTGCCGGTCCACCCGTGGCAGTGGCGCAACAAGCTCGCCATCACCTTCGCACCCGACCTGGCGCGCCGCGACCTGGTGCACCTCGGCGAGGGTGCCGACGAGCACCGGCCGCAGCAGTCGATCCGCACCTTCTTCAACACCAGCCGACCCGACCGGCACTATGTGAAGACGGCGCTGGCGATCCAGAACATGGGCTTCGTCCGGGGCCTCTCGCCGGCCTACATGGAGGCGACCCCCGCCATCAACGACTGGGTGGCGTCGACCGTGAGCGCCGACGCCGAGCTGCGCGAGTGCGGGTTCGAGGTGCTGCGCGAGCTCGCGGCGATCGGCTACACCGGCGACGCCTTCCACCGGATGGCCGGCCCGTCGCCGTACCGGAAGATGATCGCCGGCCTGTGGCGCGAGAGCCCGGTGCCCCGGGTCGCCGAGGACGAGCAGCTGACCACGATGGCGGCGCTGCTGCACCGCGACGCCGACGGCGACGCGCTGGTGACCGCGTGGATCAAGGCGTCACCGGTGGACGCGGCGACCTGGGTCCGGGCCTACCTGCGCGCGTATCTGCGGCCCCTGGTCCACTGCCTCCACGCCTACGACCTCGCGTTCATGCCGCACGGCGAGAACCTGGTGCTGCGGCTCCGGGACCACGTGCCGACCGGCGCGTTCATGAAGGACATCGGCGAGGAGGTGGCAGTGATGGGCGACCACCCGCTGCCACCGGAGGTGGAGCGGATCCGCGGTTCCTTCCCTGAGGACGTGAAGGCGCTGGCCGTCCACACCGACGTCTTCGACGGCGTGCTGCGGTTCGTCGCCGCGATCCTCGCCGAGGACGGCGTGCTCTCCGGGGCGGAGTTCTGGTCGCTGGTGCGGGAGACGATCGAGGAACACGCCGCCGACCACCCCGAGCTCGCCGAGGCGGCCGCCCGGTACGACCTGCTGCGGCCCGCGTTCCGGCACAGCTGCCTCAACCGGCTGCAGCTGCGCAACACCCTGCAGATGGTCGACCTGACCGGCCAGGCGGAGTCGCTGATCTTCGCGGGCACGATGCGCAACCCGGCCGCCGGGGACGTGGAGTGAGCCTCACCCGGGACCGGTGGGGGATCCCGCACATCCGTGCGGGCTCGCTCCTCCAGGTGGTCCACGAGCAGGGCCGGGTGACCGCGGCCGACCGCGCCTGGCAGCTCGAGGTCGAGCGGCGGCGCGCCGAGGGCACCTGTGCGGAGGTCTTCGGACCGGCGGCGCGCGAGTGGGACGTGCTCGCCCGGCGGGCGCTGCTCGTGGACATCGCGCGACGTGCCTATGCGCGGCTCACCGCGTCGACCCGCGACGTCGTCGACGCCTACGTCGCGGGCGTCAACGAGACGCTCGCGACGGCGCGGATGCCGGAGGAGGTGCCGGACCTGCGGCCGCAGCCCTGGCACCCGTGGACCCCGCTCGCGGTCTTCGCCGTCCAACACCTGCTCTTCTCGTCCTTCCCCAGCAAGCTCTGGCGGCACCACCTCGCGGCCTCGGCCGGCGAGGAGTGGCTCGACCTGTTCCGCCTGGAGAGCCTGCCCGGCGGCAGCAACGCGTTCGTCGTCGACGGCTCGCTCACGACCAGCGGGCTGCCGGTCCTCGCCGGCGACCCGCACCGGGTGCTCGAGGCGCCCGGCTGCTACGCCCAGGTGCGGCTGGTGTGCACCGACCCCGACGACCCGTTCGACGTCGCCGGCCTCAGCTTCGTCGGCGTTCCCGGCATCCAGCACTTCGGGCACGCCGGCTCGGTCGCCTGGGGGGTGACCAACGCCGTCGCCGACGACGAGGACGTGTACGACGAGCAGCTGGCCCGCCACGCGGAAGGGGTGGTGACGCTCGGCGGCACCGGCTGGGAGCCGGTCGCCCGCCGGGAGGAGCTGCTGCGGGTCCGGACCGGAGCCGACTCCTTCGTCGCCGAGCCGCTCGAGGTGCTGGTCACCGACCGCGGCCCGGTCGTCGTCGGCGGACCGGACGACGCCCGCGCCTTCAGCCTGCGCACGCCCTGCTACGTCCTCGGAGATCTCGGGTTCGAGGCCCTGCCCGCGCTGCTGCGAGCCCGGACCGCCGAGGACGTGACGACGGCGTTCGGTCACTGGGTCGGGCCGGTCGACAACCTGCTGGTCGCCGACTCCGGCGGTCACGTCGAGCACCGCGTCGTCGGCCGGGTGCCGCAGCGTGACCCCGACCGCCGTGCGGCCCTGCAGCGCCTCCCCGGCCGTGGTCGTGACGGGCACGGGTGGACCGGCTGGGTCGACGACCTGCCGCGACGGACCGGCGCCGTGCTGGTCACGGCCAACGACCGCGCCAGCCGCGAGCACGACCGGGT
>NZ_SSXI01000050.1 GCF_004803405.1 Nocardioides sp.
CAGGCCGGCGAAGCGCTCGCCCGGGCGGCGGGCCTCGTCGCCGAGGAGGCTGCTCCCCCGCTGCCGGTCCTCGCCGAGGTGCTCGGCCTGGACCACAGTCGCCGGACGCCGTCGGTGCGTCCGGCTCCGCGCGGCGACTTCCGGCGGCTCCACCGGCCGATCCAGGTCCTGGTCACCTCGCTGCTCGCATGGCTCGACGAGCACAAGGACGTGGAGGTCACCGTCCACGACTGGGCAGGTACCGCCGAGGTGATGCTGCTCGCCGACGTGCGCGGGCTCGGCCAGAACGCCCCGGACGGGTCGATGCCGCTGCAGGAAATCATCGGGCCGTGGTGGGAGCGCGCGAGGCCGCTGCTGCCCGCCGGCGGCCTCGAGGTCGTCCTCCTCGCCGCCCTGGTCTCCGACCGCCGCCGCTGGGTCCCCCACCAGGGGTACGTCGTCCCGGACCACGTCCCGTCGATCCTCGGAAACGTCCCGGCGCGTTACCTCGACGGGCGCGAGTCCGGTCTCGCCACGGACGTCATCGCGCGCCTGGCCACGGAGGTCGCCACGCCGGACATGGCCGAGTCGATGCTCGACGTCCTCGACACCGTGCTCGCGGGGCTGCCGAAGAGGGGCTACGCCGCGTCGGAGCCGGTGTTGCGGGCGATGGGCGAGCCAGTCCCCAAGAACGACTGGACGACCGAGTCCCGCGACCCACGCAGCGAGCGCCCGCACCGGCTGCTCGAGCGGCTGTCCACCTGGTTCGCCGACGGGCTGCTGACGGGCGACCAGGAGCAGCGGTTCTGGCTGCAACGGCGCTTCATCGACGAGCCGCTCGGCCGTCATGACCCGGCGGTCGACCGCATGGTGGCGGCGCCGGCCTTGGCCCAGGCGTACGGCGTGCCGCCGGACTCCCCGCTCGCCCAGGTCCCCGTGCAGCCGAACCGGTCGGTGCCGCATGCGCAGCTCCTCCTGGCCGCGCACCGGCGCGGACTGGCAACCCGCGACGACGTCGTGGACGCCCTCATCCAGCCCGACTCGCGCGGCGGCGGGCTCTTCGGCCAGAGCCTGGTGTCCACGCTGACGCCCCGCCACCGCCCACCGTGGCTCGCCGCCGACGAGGCCGGCGCCGCCCTCGTCGACGAGATCTGCGCCGCGGCCCTCGACATCGAGCGGCAGCGCGGCGACCTCGACACGACGGCTACCCACGTCGTACGCGCCATGCGCAGCGCCCGCGGCTGCGACGTCCTCTTCGGCTACCTGGCCGCGCTCGGACGGGATCGGTTCGTCCGCGGCTACTCCTGGTCCGGCGGCAGAGCCCCAGCGCTATGCCGCGTCATCCGGATGGTCGTCCCGGCCGACGACGACACCGTGGAGACGTTCCGCGCAGGGGCCGCCACCGCCGGGATCACCGAGCGGCGGCTCATCGAACTCGGGGTCTACGCGCCCCACTGGGCGTCGTACGTCGAGCAGACCATCGGCTGGCCGGGGTACGCCGACGCCGTGTGGTGGCTGCACGCCCACACCAAGGGCGACGACTGGACGGTGGAGCAGGACCTGCGGGAGGAGTGGGAGTCGGAGGTCGCACGCCGCACGCCGCTGGACTCCGTCGACCTCGTGCGCGGAGCCGCCGACGTCACCTGGTACCGCACCGTCGTCGAGACGCTCGGGACGGAGCGGTTCGACGCCCTCCTCAAGGCTGCCAAGTACGCGTCCTCCTCCGGTGGCCACAAGCGCGCCGAGCTGTTCGCCGAGGCTCTGGCCGGGCGGGTCACGGTCACCGAGCTCGCCGACCGGATGGCCGCGAAGCGCCACCAGGACTCGGTCCGCGCGCTCGGCCTGGTGCCGCTGGCCGACCAGGCGGACCTGCTCCGCCGCTACGAGCTGCTCGCGGGCTTCGTCGCGAGCGACAGGTCCAGCGGCTCCCAGCGGCGCGCGTCGGAGAGCACCGCGGTGGAGATCGGCATGGAGAACCTCGCCCGCGCGGCCGGCTACCGCGACCCGCAGCGCCTGGTGTGGGCGATGGAGGCGGCCGCGGTCGCCGACCTCGCGTCAGGCCCCGTCGTGGTCGCCGACGGCGCCCTCGAGGCGAGCCTCGCCGTCGTCGACGGCGCGCCCGTCATCGAGGTCCAGCGAGCGGGCAAGGCGCTGAAGTCGGTGCCGCGCAGCCACGCCAAGGACCCCGCCTTCGCCGCCCTGCGCGAGCGCGCGACCCGTCTCCGGCAGCAGGCGTCGCGGATGCGGAAGTCGCTGGAGGGGGCGTGCGTCGCCGGGGAGCCCTTCACCACCGAGGAGGTCGCCGAGCTCCACGGCCACCCGTTGCTGCGGCCCATGCTGCAGGACCTGATCGGCGTCGACGGCGAGGGCCGCTGCGGGTTCTTCGGCGAGGCGCCGGGCACGCTCGTCGACGCGGCAGGTGATGCGTTCGCCGTCTCCGGCCCTGTCCGGATCGCGCATCCTCACGACCTGCTCGCCTCCGGCGAGTGGCCCGAGCTCCAGCACGTCCTCTTCGCGGCCCGCCGCCGCCAGCCGTTCCGGCAGGCGTTCCGCGAGCTCTACGTGCTGACCGAGGCGGAGCGGACCGACCACGGCCTGTCTCGTCGGTACGCCGGCCACCAGGTCCAGGCGCGGCAGGCGGCCGGCCTGTTCCGCAGCCGGGGCTGGGTCGCGGACTTCGAGGCAGGCTTCGCGAAGACCTTCCACGCCGAGAAGATCTCCGCGGTCGCCACGCTGCTGAACGGCTGGGGGTCGCCGACCGAGGTCGAGGACGGACAGTTGGACCTGATCGCCTTCCAGCGCGCCGGCTCCAGCCAGCTGCTCGCGCTCGAGGATGTGCCGCCGCGCCTCTTCAGCGAGGTGATGCGCGACCTCGATCTGGTGGTCTCCGTCGCCCACAGCGGAGGCGTCGACCCGGAGACCTCCGCCTCCACGGTGGAGGTGCGCGGACGCCTGGTCGCCGAGACCTGCGACCTCCTGGCACTCACCAACGTCGAGCTCACCGACCACCACGCGCTGGTGAAGGGCACGCTCGGCACCTACTCGGTGAACCTCGGCTCCGGCGTCGTCCATCGTCAGCCGGGCAACGCGATCTGCATCGTGCCGGTCCACGCCCAGCAGCGCGGGCGGGTGTTCCTCCCGTTCCTCGACGACGACCCGCGCACCGCCGAGGTGATCTCCAAGGTGGTGCTCCTGTCCCGCGACGAGAAGATCCAGGACCCGACGATCCTCGACCAGCTCCGCCGCTGATGTCCGGCGGCCCACCCGCCACCGGCCGACACGACGAGGGTGAGGTCCGACGAGCGGGCCATGGCCGGGAGGTAGAGCACCGCGGCCGGCCCGCCAATGCCGGACCGGCCGCGGCCGTGGTTCTCGTCCTAGTCGGTCACTGCGTGTCCTCGGCGAGCACCGTCACATCGACGTCCGCGCCCGACCACAGGTGGCTGAGGACGTACTTGGTGCCGCTCGGGATGGTGCCGGACTCGTCGGCCGCCGACGAGGCGGCCGATCCGGTCAATGTGCAGTCCTCCGCGTAGAAGTACACGTCGAGATCCCAGGGAGCAGCGGAGGCACCGGTGACCTTGACGGTGTGGACTCCGTCGCCGAACGAGCTCGGGAGCTCGGTCACCCAGCCGTCGCTGCCCTGGGTGGCGGGCGGCATCACGCAGTTGGTCGCGAAGTCCACGGCGGTGACGCCACCGCCGGTCTTGTCCCCGCCCGGGGTGCCGGCGGTGATGGTGCCGGTGTCGGTGACCGGGGCGTCCGGCGGCGGGGGCGGCAGCGGGACGACGTTCTTGACACTACCGGAGAAGACCTGGAGCTCGGCGACCTGGACGTTCTCCTTGGTCTCGCCCTGGGGTGCGTCAGCCCAGAAGCGGACGTAGCGCGCCGACACCCGGTTCGCCAGCTCGAAGGTCTTGTAGTGCAGGTCCGGGGCGACCGGACGCGGCGTCAGGTACGTGAACGCACCCTTCTTCACGACCGCGTTGCTCCACAGCTTGCCGTCGGTGGACACCTGCATCGTGAAGTCCTTCAGACCCTCGAACCTCGAGGTCGTGTAGGCCGAGACCTGGATGGCGTCGACCTTCGCGGTGCGGCCCATGTCGATCACGACGTTGCCGCGCCTGCCGGTCTTCCATGAGCTCGCCTCGGTGTCGTCGAGCAGCGCGCGCGGGTCGCCGGCAGTGCTTTTCACGACCTTCGCGCCATTGGCCTCCGACACCAGGTTGGGGGCGAGGCTGAACTGCAGCGAGGTCGTCCGACCAGGCGCCACGGTGACGTTGGGGAACGTCTGTGCGCCGAAGCCGCGGGCCTGGATCGTCACCGGATAGGTGCCCCCCACAACCGGAGCCGAGAAGGCGCCCGTGGCGGAGGTGGTCCGCAGGCCCGTCACCCGACCCTCGAAGCGGCCGAGGATCACCTTGGCGCCCTTGACCGGAGCACCCGTGGAGGCGTTGACGACCCTGCCGGTGAACGTGCCGTTGCGGGACTCCCCCTTGTGGTCGAACGCCGGCACCGGGTCGACGTCACTGCCGCCCTTGGTCTGCGCCTGCGCCCCGAGACCGCGCTGTGCGAACTCGGTCCAGAAGATGTCGACGATCCGCTCGTAGTCCGCCGAGTCGTGGTACCGATCGTCGATCGCGAGCTCGATGGCGTTGCGCATGTCGATGAACGACGGGTCCGACGGCGAGCGCGGCATGGCGTCGGTCACCGTGTGCTCGGCGATGCTGCTGCCCTTCGCCTCGCCGAAGGCGGCGACCAGGGCCTTGCGGTAGTCCCACAGGATCGTCGTCCAGATCTCACCGTCGGCGTGCACCTCGGGACCCGTCAGGTCGTAGCCGACGTCGCCGAACGTGGTGGGGTTGGCGTCGTAGGCCCAGTTGCGGATGCCGCGCTGGCTGTTGCCGGTGACGTACTCGCCGACGACGGAGCCGGTGTCGAGACCCTCGCGGTGGAGATAGTTCAGGGCGTACCAGTCGCCCCAGCCCTCCCCCATCGAGCCCGACTGATGGACATTGAGGGCGTTGTCCTCCTCGGACACGTAACGGTTGCTGAGGCCGTGCGCGTACTCGTGCTCGATGACACCGGCGTCGAAGTCGCCGTCCCGACACGGTCCCTCGAAGGCATCGTTGATCGGCTCCCAGAGGAACATGCCGCTCCACGGCGGGATGCCGTCGGGGAGCGTTAGCATGTAGGCGTTGTCGCGCCCGGTGTAGAGCGGCGCGCCGCCGGTGGCCGCGCCGGCCTGCACGAGCCCGAGGATCGGGTCGCCGCCGCCGTCCACGCCAGCACCGTTGTTCACCTGGAAGTTGTCACCGGACTCGGTGAAGCCCAGGCGGTAGAACTCGTCGTGGATCCGGTTGTGGTGGTAGAAGAGGTTGGTCGCCGCCGGGTTGACGTCCTCCGCGTACGACGGGGGCACCGCAGCGCACTGCTGCTTCTCCCAGGCGTTGCCGAACGCGTAGTTGAAGTGCGACACCGGGCTCACCGGGCGCGGTGCCTGGTCGGCGGGCACCAGGAAGTTCGACCAGTTGGCGTAGGTGCTGGCGTTGTTGCCGAACGTCGTCGGCCCCGGCGCGCCCGCGAGGCCGGTCGGGTCGACGTACCCCGAGGGCGACTGCTCGTTCGGTCCAAAGCTCTTCACCACGGGGCTGCCGCCGGCACCCTCGTCACCGGGGAAGTTCTCGTAGACGGTCCCCTCGGAGTCGGAGTGGGCCACCAGTGACGCGCTGCGCAGCACCTCGCCGCTGCGTGCGTCGACGAGGACGTCGTACGCCTCGTCGAGCTTCTCGACGAACAGCACCTGGTACGCCGGGCGCGCGGCGTCCGCCGTCACGAACACGGTCTTCTTGACGTAGGAGCCGGCCGCGAACGGACCCTTTGCGAACGTGGTGTAGCCGCCGGTGGACCCTTCTGCCGTGGCGGTGAAGCCGGTGGCGCCGGCGAGGTCGCTGGCAACCCCCTCCAGCGCCCGGGCCGCGGAAAGCGACCAGTCTCCGGTCAGCTCGGTGCTGCGGACCGTCTGCCCGGCGTAGGACTCGACCGCGCCGTCCTCGCGGACCACGACGGTCATGGATCCGCCATGCACCGCCTCGACGCCGCCGAAGGTCTGCCGGAAGCCGATGACGTGCGTGCCGGTGCCGAGCACGTGGTCGCGGGTGCTCACCAGCGACGCGATGTCGTCACTGGTCAGCCCCAGGGCAGCGCGGTTCTCAGCGAGCCATCCGCGCGCCACATCCACCGCCTCGCCGCTGCGTGCCTCGCTCAGCGTGCCGGCGTTCGGGTAGATCGTGCGCGGGGTGCCGAACCGGTCGTCATAGGTGACGCGCGCCCCATCAGCGGCGGCGCGGACGATGTCGGAGACGGCGTCGAGCTGGGCCCGGGTCGGGCGTACCGACAGCGAGTCCCTGACATCGGTGTACTGGTGCTCCTGGTCGCCGCCGATGGTGACGGCCGCCGGCACCGGGTTCGCCTGTGTCGATGGCGCCACGGAGAACGTGACGGCGAGGGCGGTGCATGCGCTCACAACGGCGGCGCAACGAGATCTCCGCATGGCAGCGGTGTCCTTCCCGAGAGATGATGGACGAGATTTCGCTTCGTCCCTTCTCCTGGCCAACGCGAGAAGCAGGAGCAGGTCACGCTGAGGTCGGCCAGTATCTACTGGAAGTTTTCCCATCGATGCCCATTCGGATGGCCCGACCGGTGGATCCCGTCCTGGGCGCCGCGAGTCTTCGGTGAGCGCCGGCGTCAGGGTTCCGTTCCGGGACGGGACCGAGGAGACTGGAAGGTCCAGCTCCGCTGTCCAGTGCCGATCGTGGCAGCGGGCACGACGTGAGGACGTGAGGAGTCATGACCACCAAGACCTGGACGGTGCAGGTGCTGCTCAACGAGGACGGCGACGACACAGTGGCCGACGCGGCACTCACCGTGGAGAACAAGATGCAGCTCCGCGGCCACGGGGCGAGCAGGCGCAACCCGCGTGACGAGTCGGACCCACGCATCGGCGACGAGCTCGCCGCAGCTCGGGCGCTGTCCGACCTGGCCCATGAGCTGCTGGCCGCCGCCGCCACCGACATCGAGGCCAAGACCCACGTGCCGGCCAGGTCACTGGAGCTCTGAGCCCCACCCGCGCGGCCGCGCCGCAGCATGGTCGAGGCAGGCGAGCGCGTCGAGGGCGTCCTGCCGTCAGGGGCGGCGAGCGTGGGGTGCATCTCGGCCGGTCAGGCCGACCCGCCGTCCCGAGCCGCCATCTCCTCGAGTCACCCGGGGCGACGGGGCCATCGTCGGCCTCGCGTGCCCGTGACGCCATGTGGAGAAGACGTGGAGGGTCCGTGCCGAACTGTGGAGGTCGCGGGGACGTCGCGTCGAGAGCGCGTAGGACGCGGACTGAGAGCCTTGGAACATCGGCAGGACAGGTCACACAGGTGGCTCGGAACCAAGCCGTGGATGCCTCCCCGTGTGGGGCGGGGAGGCGCCGGACCAGGACCGACGAGGAGGATCGATCGTGACGAACACGACGACTCTTCTCCCGGCCCCGTGGCCGCGGAGCACTCCGCGGCGGCCCCTTCACCCTTTGCCGTCATCAGCAAGGCTCGAGCTCGGGAGACTGACATGACCACCACCACCGCATTCCGGACCGTCGTGTGGCAGACCCGCGAAGGCATCGCTGCCGCCGCCGCTCGGACTCCGCTGTCCCACGACATGTCGTGCGGGCGCTGCGGACACGGCCTCCACGTCTACCTCGGCTGCGGGGACGAATGCGCTTGCGGTCCCCAAGCCATGCCGGGTGTCGCGGCGTAGCCATTGCCGCCGCCGGTGACCAGACAGCCGGGCGATCTCGAGGACCCGGCACGCCACCGCGACCTGCTGCACACTCCCCTGTTGTGCCGGCACTCGGGTCACCGCCGTTAGTCAAATCTGGGGATCATTGAATTGTGGGGGTTGTAGGCCTCGACCGGCGGGCATAGCGTGCGACACGGACGCCGCCCCTGAGTTCCCACTAGGTAGAGGCGGAAAAAATGAAGAAAGCACTAGTCATCATCGCTGGAGCGACACTCGCGCTCCTGCCGTACGGCGGTGTCGCCATGGCCGACGGCCAGTCGCCCGTGCGGCATGAGCCTGGCTCCGAGTTCCAACACAGTCACCACGTGCACACCGGCAACGGGGACTGCGTTGACATCGCGAGCGTGTTGTTCATCCCGGCCGGCCACGGACTGCACCGAGGGGCGAACTCCTCCAGCTTCGGCAACCCCAACGACCCTGACGCAGCGCGTGGACCGTTCCACGGCACCTGCAGCGGGCTGGTCTACCCGGGCGGTCCCCCGGTGCCGTTCGGGCCGCATCACTGATCGCGGACCGCACGCTGAGCCAGTCCGGGGATCGCAGCCCGCCCCGCGTTCTCGGCGCGGGGCGGGTCAGCGCTCGATCTCGACCCGCTGGGGAGGAGGGTCCTCCAGCAGGTGCGCCTTCGGGTCCCCGCTGCTCAGTGCCCACAGCGCTGCCGCGTCCGCTCCGCCGATGACGGCGACGGCCAGCAGTGCGGCCACCGCGCGCCGGCGGCGCTCCCGGCGCCGCCACGTGGCGTGCAGACGGTCGTAGGGATCCGGGGTCGGGTCGACTCCGCGGGCGAGCGAGTGCAGGGTGTCGGAGAGACGCTCCTCGGCTTTCACTCGCTCGCCCCCAGTTCCGTCGTGAGCGCTGCCATCCCGCGCGAGACGTGGGACTTCACGGCGCCTGCGCTGATCCCCATCGCCTCGGCGATCTCCGCCTCCTTCAGGCTCCCCCAGTACCGCAACACTAACGCCTCCCGCTGCCGTGCCGGCAGCTTCCGCAGTGCCGCGACCACCGCCCGCTGGTCGTCCCTCAGCATCGCCTCGTTCTCCGCCGAGTCGACCTCGGGAGGCGCCCACTCGACGTGGCGTCGGCTCACGATCAGCCGTCGGGTCCGCATCCGCACCAGGTTGACGATGACGCCGCGCAGGTACGACAGCGCCGCGTCCGGGGAGCGCAGCTTGTTCCAGCTGCGGTACAGCTGCCAGTAGGCCTCGGCCACGACGTCCTCCGCGTCGGACTCCGCCCCGAGCAGGCTCGCCAGCCGGACCAACCCGGCGCGATGGGAGTGGAACAGCTGCTCGACCGCGTCGTCGCGCTCCTGCTCCCGGGCGGCAAGGGCCGCCACCGTGTCCTGCTCGACCTGCGGTGCACCCGCCGCGCCTGCGTCCGGACCGGACGTCGGCCGATCGGTCACCGGACCCGCCGGTGACGAAGCAGGCCTCGCGTCGGGGCCAGTCGCAGAGCCGCGGCGTTCACCAGGACCGCCACCGCGATGTTGACCACGAGCGCGGCGAGCGCGGCGTACACCTGGACGCCGGCGACCTCGACCACCGCGGCGAATCCGCCGCGGGTGACCAGGTAGGTCCCGGTCAGCATGCCGGCCGCCCAGCCGGCGAAGAGCGCGGGCGCCTGCAGCCAGCGGGTGAGCAGACCCAGAGCGACCGCGGGGAACACCTGGAGCATCCAGACCCCACCCAGGAGCTGGAGGTTGATGGCGTCCTGCTCGGCGAGGAGGATCACGAAGCCCAGCGCGCCGACCTTGACCAGCAGGGAGACGAACCGGGCCACGCCGGTCTGCTGCTCGGGTGTGCAGCGACGGTTGACGTACTCGGCGTACACGTTGCGGGTGAACAGCATCGCGGCCGCCACGCTCATCACCGCGGCCGGCACCAGGGCACCCACAGCGAGCGACCCGAAGAAGATCCCGGTGAACCACGAGGGAGTGGTCTGCTCGACCATCTCCAGCACGGTGGCCTCTCCCCCGCCCCCCGCTCCCCATGCGTACGCCGCGAGACCCAGCACCGCGAAGGCACCCAGCAGCGCCGTCCACGCCAGAAGAGCCACGGCGTTGACGCGGAGGACGCCTTCGCTCTTCGCAGCGAAGGCGGCCGTCAGCAGGTGGGGGTACATGAGCAGGGCGAGCGCCGACCCCACCGCCAGCGTCAGGTACGCCATCGCCAGGGACGGGTCCAGGGCGAGGAAGTCGACGTGTGCCTGGTCGCCCGCCGCCCGGTGCTCGATTCGGTCGAACATCGCGGCCGGCCCGTCCAGGCGGCGGAGCACGAGGACGGTGACCACCGCGACGCCGACGAACAGCAGCGCGCCCTTGACGAAGCTGATCAACGCGGGGGCGCGGAGCCCGCTGCGGTACGTCGCCACGGCGAGCACCGCGAACACCGCGGCGAGGATGGCGTCGCCGGTGATGCCCTCCGGGTAGGCGCCCAGCGCAGCGAGGACGGAGCGGACGCCGACGACCTGCAGGGCGACGTACGGCATCGTCGCGAGGATCCCGGTCAGGGCGACCGCGAGCGCGAGCCCCGCGGAGTCGTACCGGATCCTGACCACGTCGGCGACGGTGACCGCCCCCATGTCCCGGGCCTCCCGCCACAGCCGCGGGAGCAGCCAGAAGGCGAGCGGGTACACGATGATCGTGTAGGGCAACGCGAAGAAGCCGAGCGCGCCCGCCGACGAGACGAGCGCGGGCACGGCGGCGAAGGTGTAGGCGGTGTAGATCGTCCCGCCCAGCAGGAACCACGTCGTCACCGTGCCGAACCGGCGGCCGGCCAGGGCCCACTCCGCCGGGGTGGACACCGTCTCGGATCTCCAGACCGAGCGAGCCGTGAGGGCGAGGAGCGACGCGGTCGCCAGCACGGCCACGAAGGCCAGCGCCGCCGTGGTGTCGAGGTTGCTCACATGCCCTCCGGAGGCGTCGCTGCCAGAAGCGGACCGCACGCTACACGAAAGGCCGGCGCGTGGGCACGGGTGCGGAGTGCCGGAAAAAACATCCGGCAGCAGGTAAACCAAGTGCCGAGCCCGTGCAACTAAACGCGTGACCGGGGTCACACCGTCGAGGAGGCTGGGCGATGTCCACAGATGAGGGCAGCAACGGATCGGGGCCAGGTAGCGCCGCGCGAGGCCGACCTCGCACGACCGCGCTCCTGGTGGCCATCGGCCTGTTCCCCGTGGCGGCCACGCTCGCGGTCCCGCTCTACGCCCGGGTCGAACCGCGGATCGCGGGCATCCCGTTCTTCTACTGGTACCAGTTCGCGTGCCTGGCCCTCACCGGCCTCTGCCTCACGCTCGCCCTCGTCGTACGACGTGCCTCGGCCGGTCCCGCGCGCAGGGGGATCTCGTGATCCGGCTGACCGACCGCGCTCACTCCGCACTGCGCGAGGACGAAGTGGTGCTGGTCGACTGGCACCGGGCCGGGCTGTGCTGCAGCGACGCGGGCGAGATCTCGGTGCGCGCCATCCGAGCGGGCCGGCTGCCACGCAGCGCCCGCTCGGCCACCCGAGCCTCGGGGCGCGTCTTCGCCCACCCGCTTGCGCTCAGCCAGCTCCTCGGCCGCGACGTCCTGATCGACTGCCGCCTCATCGGCCGGTGGCGTCGCTTCTCCACCGACCTGCCGCCCGATGCCGGACTGCGCGCCTGCCTCGGCCGGCTTCCGGACCCCGTGGCCACGGACCGGACGCAGCCGAGCCGAAGCCCGTGACCCGCGTCCCCGCCTGACCACACACCCGACCACACACCGACCACACACCCGACAACAGCGCCGCCGACGGCCTCTGATCCGGCCGCGCTGCCACACATCACCGTGACCGGGGTCCTCGACCCCCTCTGTCGTCGTGCCCTGGCGCACGTCGCTTCACCCTGCCATCAACACATCCCGGAGGAGCTATGAAGAACGTGAGACCGCGCTCGGTTTTCACCTGGACGGCCGTCTCGGTCGTGGGTGCGACCGCCTGGGCCGTCCTTGCCCTGTCCCGAGGGGAGGATGTCTCGGCCATCTGGCTGGTCGCCGCCGCCCTCGGCTCGTACGCCATCGCCTACCGCTTCTACGCGCGGTTCATCGCCAACCGGGTGCTCAAGGTCGACGACACCCGCGCGACACCGGCCGAGCGCCTGGACAACGGCGTGGACTTCCAGCCGACCGACCGGCGGGTGCTCTTCGGACACCACTTCGCGGCGATCGCAGGCGCCGGGCCACTCGTGGGCCCGGTGCTCGCAGCGCAGATGGGCTACCTGCCCGGCACGATCTGGATCGTGGCCGGCGTCATCTTCGCCGGCGCCGTGCAGGACATGGTCACGCTCTTCTTCTCGATGCGGCGTGACGGCAAGAGCCTCGGCCAGATGGCCCGGGACGAGATCGGGCCGGTGGGCGGGGTCGCCGCACTGGTGGCGGTGTTCTCGATCATGATCATCCTCCTCGCCGTACTCGCGCTCGTCGTGGTCAATGCGCTGGCGCACTCGCCCTGGGGCACCTTCTCGATCGCCATGACCATCCCGATCGCCCTGTTCATGGGCTTCTACCTGCGCGTCCTGCGCCCGGGTCGGGTCGTCGAGACGTCTGTCCTGGGCGTCGCCCTGCTGCTGCTGGCGATCGTGGCCGGTGGGTGGGTGGCCGCGTCCAGCTGGGCCGACACGTTCACGCTGGAGCCCGAGACACTCGTCATCGCGCTGGTGATCTACGGCTTCCTGGCCTCCGTACTGCCGGTGTGGATGCTGCTGGCCCCGCGCGACTACCTGTCGACCTTCATGAAGATCGGCACCATCGCGATGCTGACGATCGGAGTCCTGCTCACCGCGCCGACCCTGCAGAACCAGGCGGTCACGAAGTTCGCGCTCAACGGGGACGGTCCGGTGTTCGCGGGCTCGCTGTTCCCGTTCGTGTTCATCACGATCGCCTGTGGTGCCCTGTCCGGGTTTCACGCGCTCATCGCCTCCGGCACGACACCGAAGATGATTCAGAAGGAGTCGCAGATCCGGCTGATCGGCTACGGCGCCATGCTGAGCGAGTCGTTCGTGGCGATCATGGCGCTCATCGCCGCCAGCGCCCTGGACCCCGGCCTGTACTTCGCGATGAACTCGCCTGCGGGCTTCCTCGGCGACACCGCCCAGTCGGCCTCGCAGGCGGTGGCGTCCTTGGGCTTCACCATCACTCCCGAGCAGCTGCAGGCGGCCGCGGTGGCCGTCGAGGAGCCCACCCTGGTGGCCCGCACCGGCGGCGCACCCACCCTCGCGGTCGGCATGTCGGAGATCTTCTCCGACGTGGTCGGCGGCGACGCGCTCAAGGCGTTCTGGTACCACTTCGCGCTGATGTTCGAGGCCCTGTTCATCCTGACCACGGTCGACGCCGGCACCCGGGTGGGGCGGTTCATGCTGCAGGACACGCTCGGGAACGTCTGGAAGCCGCTGGGCCGCGTCTCCTGGAAGCCCGGCCTGTGGGGGACCTCGGCTCTCGTCGTGCTGGCTTGGGGCTACTTCCTCTACACCGGCGTGACCAACCCGCTGGGCGGGATCAACCAGCTCTTCCCGCTCTTCGGTATCGCCAACCAGCTCCTCGCCGCGATCGCACTGACCGTGGCCACCACGCTGCTGATCAAGAGCGGCCGGCTGAAGTGGGCCTGGGTGACCGGTATCCCGCTGGCGTGGGACGTCGCCGTGACGCTGACCGCCAGCTGGCAGAAGGTGTTCAGCAGCGACCCCCGGCTCGGGTTCTTCGCCCAGCGCGACCGGTACGCCACCGCGCTGCAGGACGGCGAGGTCCTGGCGCCTGCGAAGAACCTCGACGACATGCAGGCGGTGATCACCAACTCGACGGTCGACGGCGTGCTCGCGGCCTTCTTCGCGGTGCTGGTGCTGGTCATCCTGGTCGACGCGGCACGGGTCTGCGTGAAGGCCGTGCGGTCGGGCGGCCTGCCGACGACCGAGGCGCCGTACGAGCCCTCCCGCATCGCGGTGGCGTCAGCCGCTCCCCCGGAGCAACGCCCGCTGGCGGCCGCGATGTCCGGCTCCGACCCGAGCAGCTGACCGGGCGGCGGGGGNGCCTGGAGCGGCAGCGGTCACCCGACCAGGACGCTCAGCTGACCTTCTCGGTCGGCTTCGAGGTCAGCACGGTGGTGGTGTAGCCAGGCTTGCGGCCGGTGACCTTGACCGTGATCCTCTTCCCCCGGTCGGCGCGACGCACCACGTACCTCGTCCTCGTGGCGCCCGTCAGCCTCTTGCCGGCCCGGAACCACTGGTACGACAGCCGCACCGGCGCGGGACCCCACGAGCCGGTGATGACGCGCAGTGTCCGGCCGACCTCGGGGCGCCCCTTGATCCGGGGCCGCGTTGCGGCGAGCCTGCCAGCAGCCACCGGCGTCGTGGGCCTCGAGACCGACGAGACGGTCAGGTAGCCGGGCTTCGAGCCGGTCACCGTCACCGAGATCCGGTGCCCGCGGTCCACCGCCCTGAGCAGGTACGTCGCTCCTGTGGCGCCGCCGATGGGCACCCCCGAGCGCGACCACCGGTAGCGCAGGGTCACGGGAGCGGGCTCCCAGCTCCCCGTTGCCACCGCCAGTGTCGTCCCGACCCGAGCGGCACCCGTGACGACGGGCACCGGGGTGGAGGTGAGTGCGCTCTTCGGTGAGGCGTCAGGCACGACGACCGTCTGTGCCGACTCCAGGTTCCCGGCGACATCGCGCGCCCGGAACCACATCGTGGCCTCGTCCTCGCCCACGGCGACCGGAGCGGTGTAGGGAGACCAGGCGGAGCCGTCCATCGAGTACTCCACCCCGGCCACCCCCGAGGTCGTGTCGCTCGCCGTCAGGGTCACGGTGCGGGTCTCGTCCACAGCCGCCGTCGTCGCCGGCGGAACGGAGTCGAGCTCCAGCGTCACCTCGGTCGGTGCCGACCGGTTGCCCGCGTCGTCCACGGCACGCGCCTGCACCGTGTTGGTCCCCTGGTCCAGTCCACCGACGGGACCGCCGGCGTAGGCGGCCCAATCCCCTTCCACACGGATCTCGATGCTCGGCTCGGCGCCCGAGTCGTCGCTGGCCGACCACGTCAACGACGGCGGACTGGTGTGCCACGCCCGTGGGGACGCGACCGACACCGACGCCAGGGTGGGCGCCGTCGCGTCGACCAGGAGCCCGGTGCTGCCGACGGCCGCGGCCTGGACCGCGGCGAGCTCCTCCGCCGTGATCGGCAGGATCGTCCCGTGCCGCTTCTTCAGGCTGCCGAAGCTCACGTCGCTCGCTGCCGACCAGCTGTCGGTCGTGGGATCGCCGATGTTCGTGGTGCGGAACGGCAGGTAGCCCCGGCCGGTGGCGTACTGGTCCGCCATGAGGCCCCAGAGCGGGGCCGCCTGGTCCAGGTCGTCCTCGTTGTAGGCGAAGAACTCGGGACCTTCGAGGGCCGCACCCGAGTAGGCGGAGTTGTTGAAGATGCTCTGCAGCGTGCCCACCAGGGACCAGTGCTGATCATCGACGTACGCCTCGGCCTGAGTTGCCGTGGAGGTCGCGTACAGGTTCTTCGAGCGTTCGATCGTGATCTGCCCGTCCCCCGAGGCGCGGTAGTACCAGTCGCCGACCTTGATCATGCTCGTGTCGATGATCGAGCCGTTGCGGTCGATCCACTTGACCGGGTCGGAGAACGTGACGAAGTCGCGGGTCGTCGCGTAGTACACGTTCACCGGGTCGCCGATCCCGTTGGTCGGTGTCGACTTCGTCGCCCAATAGACCACGTAATGCTGCTGGGCGGCGTCCCAGAACGCCTCCGGCGCCCACGCCATCCCCGCGCCCGGGATGGGGGACGCGACGTCCGCCAGCTGCGGGGTGCTCCAGTGCGCCAGGTCGTGGGACTTCCACACGACGAGACCGAGGCTGCCGGTCTCGGTGGCCTGCGCGTTGCCCCAGCCGCCGCGGTGGAAGATGCTCAGGTCGGTCGCGATCAGGTAGAAGGTGTCGCCCTCGGGCGAGCGGACCAGGAAGGGATCCCTGACCCCCTTGTCGCCGATGCTCGAGGACAGCACCGGGCTGCCGTTGGGACGAGTGTCCGCCCAGGTGTCGCCGTCGCTGCTCGTCGCGAAGTAGATCTGCTCGTCGTTCGCGCTGCGTTCGGTCCCCGTGAAGTGCGCGAACAGGTAGTCCGTCGTGACCGGGGCGGGGACCCTGGCCCGGACCAGGGCGGTGAAGCGTCGAACGCTCTCTCCGATGGAGACGGTGAGCGTGACGGTCTGGTCGTCGGCACCGCGGGTGACCACGCCCGGTGCGACGCCGTCGACCTCGTCGTCGGTGATGACGGCGGGGTTGGAGGACCTCCAGGTGAGGGGCAGATCGTACTTCCCGGTCGTCGGAAGGGTCAGGTTCGACCGGACGTCGTGAAGCCCGGGCAGGGAGACGGCAGCGAGTGCCTGCTGCGTCTTCTCCTCCTCCGACGGCAGCGGGACCACGGTGACCTCGACCTGCCTGCTGAGGACGTGCTCCCCCACGGTGATCGTGGCGACCAGGATCCCGGTCGCTGCCGGCTCTCCCGGCGCCGGACGGACCACCTGAGCGGTCCTGCCGTCGGCCTCGATCGAGATCGAGTCCATCTGCGAGGCCCATGACACCACGCCGGCCGGACCGGGCAGGACGTGCGGCGATTCCTCGATCGTCAGGGACCCGGGGAGCCGGTCGTACGCGCGCTGCGCCGCCGCCTGCTGGATCTGCGACTCGGTGAGGGCGGCACTGTGGACGCTGACGTTGTCGAGCAGCCCCGAGAAGTACTCGCCGGCACTGCCCCAGTTGGCCTTGCCGAGCTGGAGCACGCCGCCGGAGGCACCCAGGATGGTGCTGAGCAGCTTCCCCTGGGTGTTGCTGGCCACCAGCAGGCCGTCGACGTAGAGCTTGCCGGTGGTCCCCGAGACCACGATGTCGACGTGTTTCCATCCCGACGGCGTCCCCGTGGCCACCAGGTTGCCGGTGGTGTCGCGGGTGGTGCCGTCGTTGTCGTAGCGCTCGACGGTGATGCTGCTGGCCCGGTCCAGCACTCCGAGGTAGTGCTCGCTGCGGAAGGTGTTCGTGGCAATGCTGCGCTGTGCGACCACGCTCCACCCGGTGTTGCCCGCCGCGCTCGGAGCGCTGTCGTAGGAGATGGTGACCTCGTCGAGCCCCGCGAGGAGCGGCGAACCGTCGTCCTTGGTCACGTCCAGCCAGAAGCCGCTGCTCAGCCGCGCGGCCCTCGTGCCGTCCGGGCCGTCACCGAGGGTCAGGGTGCCGCGCACCTCGGCCCTCGCGCCCGCCCCCGCAAAGCCCGTTGCCGCGTCGTCGAAGGAGAAGTCGGCGATGACCGACGTGTCCTGGGCGCCGGCCTGCGCGAGCGGCGCGGTCGTAGCCCCCGCGTGCGCGCTGCCGGCGCCGGTCAGGACACCGGCGGTCACCGCCAGCGACGTGACCAGGACCACGGCCCAGGGATTGCGTGAGCTCGTGCTGGATCGCATGGATTGCCCCGTTCGCTTGCTGTGCGCTCGTGTCCCGAGATTCTCGGAGCACCACCGTGTGACGACGGTCACGGCATGTTAGCGCTAACACCCCTCCTGTCAACCCGCGCTGACTCTCCGTCGCTCGTTCGCCGGAATTCGTCCGACATGTGGACCGATCTGTGACTGGCGTCACATGTGAGCGCTAACATCCGGCCAGCTGCTCTCACATCGGAGGTTCGCCCCATGTCTCAACGTCTGCGTTCCCTGCTCCTGCGGTTGATCGTGCTAGCCACTGCGCTCGCCGGGTCTGCGGTGGTCGCCACCGTCTCCCCGGTCGCGGGCGCACCTCGGGCAGCGGCGGCCGCTCCTGCCGCGGGCATCGCGCTGACACCCCCGATGGGGTGGAACAGCTGGAACACCTACTTCTGCGACATCAACGAGGAGAAGATCCGGGCCGCGGTCGACGCCATCGTCAGCTCGGGCATGCGCGACGCCGGCTACGAGTACGTCGTCGTGGACGACTGCTGGCAGGCCCCGCAGCGCAACGCGGACGGTGACCTGGAGGCCGACCCGGTCCGGTTCCCGTCGGGCATGAAGGCGCTGGGCGACTACATCCACGACCGAGGCCTGAAGTTCGGCATCTACCAGGCGCCGATGCGCGAGACCTGCGCGCAGTACTTCGACAGCCCGCGCGGCGAGATGGGCCCCCTGGGGCAGACCGGCGCCCTCGGCCATGAGGTCCTGGATGCTCAGCGCTTCGCCTCCTGGGGCGTGGACTACCTGAAGTACGACTGGTGCGACCCCAGCGGCACGATCGAGGAGCAGGCGGAGAGGTTCGCTCTCATGGGCGACGCGCTCGAGGCGACGGGTCGTCCGATCGTGTACTCGATCAACTCCAACAGCGCCCACTCCAACACCGGTCCGCTGTACGACTGGGGCCAGGTGGCGCACCTGTGGCGCACCACCGAGGACATCACCGACAAGTGGTCCAGCGGCTGCGCGCCGACCAGCGACTGCTTCCTCGGCGTCACCGAGATCCTCGACGTGCAGGCGGGACTCGGGCACCAGAACGGGCCCGGCCACTGGAACGACCCCGACATGCTCGAGGTCGGCGTTCGCGGCACGTTCTCCCCGACCGAGAACCGGGCTCACTTCAGCATGTGGGGGATCATGGCCTCGCCGTTGATGGCGGGCAACAACGTCACCGCGATGACGTCGGTCGTGCGCGACGTGCTCACCAACGCGGACGTGATCGAGATCAACCAGGACCCGCTGGGGATCCAGGCCGAGCGTGTGCGCGACGACGGTGACGCCGAGGTGTGGGCCAAGCCGCTCTCCGACGGCTCGGTCGCGGTGGCCCTGCTCAATCGCGGCAGCGCCGGCCGTGTCATGTCGACGATGCCCTCCGAGATCGGGGCGCCCGAGGCCTCCGCCTACCACCTGACCGACGTGTGGACGAAGGGCGTGCGCAACACCACCGGCGAGATCCGGGCCTCGGTCCCGGGGCACGGCGTGGTGATGTACCGCGTGCGGCCCGAGGAGGCCACGGCGACCCAGTTCGGGCTCCAGGGCGGCGCCTCGGGACGATGCATCGACGCGCAGGGCGGCATCGCCAACAACGGCACCCGGGCAGTCATCTGGGACTGCAACGAGGGGCCGACCCAGATCTTCTCCGAGACCTCCGGACAGCTCATGTTCGGCGGCCAGTGCCTCGACGTCGAGCGCCAGGGCACCGTCGACGGGTCCGCGGTGATCGCATGGGAGTGCAACAACCAGACCAACCAGCAGTGGGAGCTGAACGAGGACGGCACCATCACCGCGGCCCAGGCCGGCAAGTGCCTCACGGTCGTGGGCGGAGGGACCGCGAACAACGCGGCGCTCGAGGTCCGCACCTGCACGCCGGACAACCAGAGCCAGCAGTGGAGCAAGAACCCGCTCTCCATCCCCGGCCCCGCGCCCTACGAAGGGAGCGGTGCCACCGCAACCATCTCCGGCGGCTCCGCCGGCTGGTACTCCGCCGAGTCGCGCCTGACGGTCAGCGGCGACGCCGAGGACATCCTGCAGTACCGCCTCGGCGCCGGTGACTGGGCCGAGTACGTCGCGCCCGTGGCACTGCCGCACGGCACGTACGACGTCTCGGTCCGGGCGCGTGACGCACAGCTGAGGACGAGCGAGGTCCGGACCACCTCGGTCAAGGTCGACACCGCACCGCCGGTGGTGGAGGTCACCCGCGAGGGACGCACGGTGACGATCGCCGGGACGGATGCCGACTCCGGGGTGGCTGGGGTGGAGTACCGGCTGGACGAGGGCGACTGGACGACGTACACGTCGCCCCTCGTCCTCGACGGCGCCAGCCACACGGTGGCCGCCCGGGCCAGCGACGTCGCGGGGAACACCTCGTCGCCCACGTCGCTGCAGGTCGAGGAAGTGTCGGCGCCGGTCAGCACGAGCGCGCCGAGGGTCGCCGGCGTCCCCCGGGTCGGCCGGGTCCTGACCGCCTCCACCGGGTCGTGGGACCGCGACGGCCTCACCTTCACCTACCAGTGGCTGCGTGACGGGCGGGCGATCCGGGGTGCCACGACCGCTCGGTACACCCTCACCGGGGCCGATCTCCGCAGCCGCGTCGCGATCCGGGTGACCGCAACCGACGCGGACGGCGCCACCGGCACCGCGGTCTCACGAGCCATGGCGCCGGTTCGCAAGGCGAAGACCAGGCTCACGGCCGAGGCGACCACCATCGACCGGAGCGGTCGTGACCGGGTCCGCGTCACGGTGCGCGCGAGCGCTCTCGGCGTGGTGCCGGCGGGGCGGGTCGTGCTTCGCCACGGATCGAAGCTGCTGGGCACCGTCCGCCTGGTCGACGGACGTGCGCGCCTCGTGCTGCGCACCCCCTCGGCCTGGAGGACGATCACCGCCGTCTACCCGGGATCGCCGACGACCACCCGGGCCGTGACGCGGGTGGCCATTCGCTGAGTGCGGCAGCTCACCGCAGCCCCGCCAACGTCGGCGGGCTGAGCGGTCCCGGTGCGGCCACGGCGGCCGCGCCGGGACCGACACGCCGTCTGCTCGGTAGGAGACCCACCGCCCGACGCCGCAGCAGCACGGTAGAGAATCGCACTCCGCCGTGAAGTCTCACGCATGACGCACCAGCATGGTGGTGCTGCCATGGTCGGCGACAGCGATCGATCTCGCTCGGGAGGAGAATCCAGTGACCACCACCGTGCACGACGACCCCAGCCAGAGCCGCTACGAGATCCATGTCGACGACCAGTTGGCGGGATTCAGCGAGTACAAGCTCAACCCCGGACGGATCGCCTTCACCCACACCCAGGTCGACCCCGCGTTCAGCGGCCGTGGGCTGGCCAGGCAGCTGGTCGAAGAGGAGCTCGAGGACGCGCGCCGTCGTGGCCTGGCGGTGCTGCCGTTCTGCCCGTACGTTCGCCGGATCATCGCGCAGGCCCCGGAGAAGTACCTGGGTTTGGTTCCCGACAAGGACAGGGAGCGGTTCCAGCTTCCCGCGGCCGGTGGCGATGCGGATCCGGGCCCGGGGGGTAGCGCCGTCGAGGAGAAGGGACGCTGATGACCCTGCAGGTCGTCGACGCGCCGGAGCGCCAGCGGTACGAGGCGATCCGAGATGGCGCGGTCCTAGGTTTCGCCGCCTACCAGAAGACCGATGAGCTGATCGTGTTCACCCACACCGAGGTCGACCCGGCGCTCGAGGGACAGGGCGTCGGCGGCGCACTCGTCCAGGGCGCTCTCGATCATGTCCGGACTCTCGGCCTCCGGGTGCTCCCGATCTGCCCCTTCGTCCAGGCGTGGATGGACCGCCACCCCGACTACATCGACCTGGACTACCGGCGACCGGCCAGCAAAGTCGCCGACTGAGACGACCCGGCGGCCCGGAGCGACGCGGGGGCGGCACGGTGCGGCACGGGGGTGCGGCACCGAGGCTCAGGGCGAGAGAGACGCCTCGACGTTGTCGGCCAGCGCCTGCAGCCCCTTCTGGAGGGTGGCGAACTGGCGGTCGCTCAGACCCATCAGCTCGGCGATCCGGTCGGGAATGCCGATCGCCCGATCCCGTAGCGCTCTGCCGTCCTCGGTGAGCTCCACGTCGACCGCACGCTCGTCATCGACGCGGCGCCGGCGTCGTACCAGGCCTGCGGACTCGAGGCGCTTCACCAGAGGCGTCAGCGTGCCGTAGTCCAGCCCGAGCTCCTCCCCCAGCCCACGCATCGACACCGGCGCCCGCTCCCAGAGCACCAGCATCGTGACGTACTGCGGATAGGTCAGCCCGATCTCGTTGAGCAGCGGGCGGTAGGCGGCCGTGATCAGACGGGACGCCGAGTAGAGCGAGAAGCAGAGCTGCTCGTCGAGCTTGAGCGAGAACCTGGGGACGACCTCGTCGATAGCCATGCGACCGACTTTACAGGCATGCACGAGACAAGTTCGCACATTTACCTTGTGCACAACTTACTTGTGCCCTATGGTTCTCGTCAGGCCCCGACCACGGGGTCACCGAACCAGAGGAGAGACAGCCATGACCACGATCGTTCTCGAGCCCGCCGCTGCCGAGTTCGCCGCCGCCACCGCCAACCCGCCCTACCTGTTCGACCTCGGCCCCCTCGAGGGCCGCAAGGCCGTCGACGAGGTGCAGTCGGGTGCGGGCGTGACCAAGCCCGAGATCGTGGAGGAGTGGGTGACCGTCCCCGGCGGCCCGACCGGCGAGGTCTCGGTCCGGATCGTCAAGCCGGTCGGCACCACGGACCCGCTTCCGGTGATCATCTACATCCACGGCGCGGGCTGGGTCTTCGGCAACGCACACACCCACGACCGGCTGGTGCGCGAGCTCGCGGTCGGCGCGCAGGCCGCGGTCGTCTTCCCCGAGTACGACCTCTCCCCCGAGGCCCGGTACCCCGTCGCGATCGAGCAGAACTTCACCGCTGCCCAGTGGGTCGCCAAGCATGGCTCGGAGAAGGGACTGGACGGCTCGCGGATCGCGGTCGCCGGCGACTCCGCCGGCGGCAACATGGCCGCGGCGCTCACGCTGATGGCCAAGCAGCGCGGCGGGATCGACCTCCGGCAGCAGGTGCTCTTCTACCCGGTGACCGACGCCAGCTTCGACAACGGCTCCTACCAGGAGTTCGGAACCGGCTACTTCCTGCGCCGCGACGCGATGCAGTGGTTCTGGGACCAGTACACGACCGACCCTGCCGAGCGCGCGGAGATCACCGCATCCCCGCTGCGGGCGACCACCGAGCAGCTCACCGGCCTCCCGCCCGCACTGGTCATCACCGCCGAGGCCGACGTGCTGCGCGACGAGGGCGAGGCGTACGCCGCCAACCTGCGCGAGGCCGGCGTCCCGGTCGTGGAGGTCCGCTTCGGCGGCATCATCCACGACTTCGTGATGCTGGACGCGCTCCGTGGCACCCACGCCGCCGGCGCGGCGATCAAGCTCGCCCAGGACACCCTGCGGAACGCCCTGCACTGAGCGACGCGACCCGGGTGCCGGCCCACCGCCGTCCGTGTGTGCGCTCCGGTGACGGACACGCGAACCGGCCCTGACCTCAGCAGGTCAGGGCCGGTTCGCGTTCGGCACAGCGTCCTCGAAGTGGCGAGCCAGCCGGCGGTGCCGGTGGGCGAAGATCCGGCGCAGCACCGGCTCGAGGCCCGGGGCCAGGAACGTCAGCCGCGGCTCGAAGCCGACCGTGTCGGTGACCTCGGTCCGCCCTGCGTCGATCGGGCGCAGCTCGCGGCGGTGCTCCCAGCGACGCATCGACAGCATCGTCGAGACCTCCTGGAAGTGGGAGCCGGGCTGCAGCTCGGTGAGCATCAGGTCGTCGTAGTCGAGGGGCAGGAACCCGAGGTAGAGGATCCACACCCGCCCGAGCGGCTCCCCCACCGGCACGGTCGTCACGGTGGCGTCACGGTGACGTCGCGGCACCCGCATCCGCATCACCGGCATCAGCTCGTGGTTGACGCCGGTGAAGTCGGTGATCCGCTGCCAGACCAGATCGCTGGGTGCGCCGACGACCGAGCTCTGCTCGAAGACTCGAAAGGTCACGCGCCCATTCGACCGTGCTGGCCGGCGCAGCACATCCGCCCGCGGTAGCAATCCGTACCTCGTCGACGTAGCTGGGCGGCTCCTACCCCGGGCTCTGAGAGGTTGCTGACGATGTGGCGCGGCGCAGACCGTCCGGACCCGATGCCTGCCACCATCGTGTTCGACCAGCCTCCCCACGGACAGGAGCACGCACATCCTCGGGAATCATGCATCGGCCGGCGACCTGCCGATGGACAGCCACACCCACAGTGAGTGGTCCTGGGACACGACCGACGGCTCCATGGAGCGCTCCTGTGCGCGAGCGGTGGAGATCGGGTTGCCTGCGATCGCATTCACCGAGCACCTGGACCACACGGTCTTGACCGTCGACCGCGAGGAGCTGGATGCGGGCCATCCGATGGTTCTCCTGAGCGACCCCGACGGACGACTGAGCCCTCCCGCATTCGACGTCGCGGGCTATCTGAGCTCGATCGAACGCTGCCGCGAGCAGTTCCCGGGCCTGCAGATCCTCAGCGGCCTGGAGGTGGGTGAGCCGCACTGGCATCCCGACGCCGTACGACGAGTCCTGGCCGCCGGACAGTTCGACCGGGTGCTCGGCTCGCTGCACTGCCTGCCGGAGGGCGAGAGGTTCCACGAGCCGCCCGGCATGTACGGCCGCGTGGAGCAGCACGAGGTGATGCGTCGCTACCTGGAGGAGATCGCTGTCCTGGTGCGCCAGAGCGACGCGTTCTCGGTGCTCGCCCACATCGACTACCCCGTGCGTGCGTGGCCCGGCACCGACGGACCGTTCGACCCCCTGGCGTTCGAGGAGGAGTTCCGGCACGCCCTGCGAGCCACCGCTGACTCAGGCAAGGCTCTGGAGATCAACACGATGGTGCCGTTGCACGACACCATCCTGCGGTGGTGGCGCGAAGAAGGCGGGGTCACCGTCACGTTCGGCAGCGACGCCCACAACCCCTCCCGGGTGGCTCGGAACCTCCGTGAAGCGGCAGCCATGGCCGAGGCTCACGGCTTCCGCCCCGGTCGCGACCCGCTCGACTTCTGGGCACGACCGCGATGACCGCTATCCCTCCGACCGGTCCCGGCCGGTCCCGGTCGACCGGACCGGGCTAGGGGAACGCAAGCTCGCGCCAGCGGGCACAGCGTGGAGCGAAGTCGGCGAGCTCCTCCGCCGCGAAGCGCTCCCGGTCCCAGTCCACGTCGGTCAATCCGTCGCTCGTGGGGCACACGTAGGCGACGGCGCGGTGCTCCGTCGGCGTGACGTCGAGCGGGCGGAGGTCGTAGATGGTGTTCTCGTAGGCGTCGAGGATCGGCCAGTCCTCGCGCCGGAGGTCCAGCAGCACCCGCCCCCGGGCGACCCCGGGACCCGGCACGAGAGCCGGGTAGCTCACGTCGGGGATGGCCACGGCCCGCCAGCCTTCCACGCTCGCCTCGACGCTCACCGGCACGCGGCCCAGCAGGGCCTGGAGCACCTCGGGGAACATCAGGGTCCCGTAGGTGAACAACGGCTCGGGCGGGCTCGACAGCACACCGAGTCGGCCGGAGAACCCGGACTCCGTCGCGGCGAGGTTCGAGGTGCTAGACGACATGCTGGGTCCTTCCAGGATCGGTCATGGCAACCAGGGTTGTCCGGTCGCAATCATTCAGGGGTCACGTAGGCCGCCGAGATCCCGCCGTCCACGAGGAAGGACGACCCGGTGACGAACGATGCGTCGTCACTGGCGAGGAACGCGGCAGCGGCCGCGATCTCCTCGGCGCGCGCGAAGCGGCCCATCGGGATGTGGACCGTCCGACGGGCGGTGGCGGCGGCATCCCCGGCGAACAGCTCGCGGAGCAGCGGGGTGTCGACCGGGCCGGGACACAGGGCGTTGACCCGGATGCCGTCGCGGGCGAACTGCACGGCCAGCTCTCGGCTCATCGCCACCACGCCGCCCTTGGAGGCGGTGTAGGTGATCTGCGACGTCGCCGACCCCATCACCGCCACCAGCGAGGCCATGTTGACGATGGATCCCCGGCCCTGCCGCCGCATCTGGGGGATGACGTGCTTGCAGCAGAGGTAGACCGAGGTGAGGTTCACGTCCTGCACGCGCCGCCACGTCTCCAGGCTGGTGGTGAGGATCGAGCCGTCGGCCGGTGGCGAGATCCCGACGTTGTTGATCGCGATGTCGACCGCGCCGAAGGTGTCCGCCGCGGTGGCGAAGAGGTCCTCGACCTGACCCTCGTCGGTGACGTCCGTGGGGACGAAGAGGCCGTCGACGACGGCCGCGGCGGCTTCGCCGGCCGCAGCATCGACCTCCGCGACCACGACCCGCGCACCCTCCGCCGCCAGCCTGCGTACGACGCCCAGCCCGATCCCGCTGCCACCGCCCGTGACGACGGCGACCCGACCGGCCAGCCGTGCTGCCAGGTCGACCTGCATCGGCTCAGAGGCGTTCGAAACCACGGATCAGCTCCCAGTCGGTGACGGCCGCGTCGAATCCGTCGAGCTCGATGCGCGCGGCGTTGAGGTAGTGCTCGACGACGTCGTCGCCGAAGGCGTCCCGCGCGAGCGCGGACCGGTCGAACAGCTCTGCTGCCGCGCGGAGGGTCGAGGGGACCCGTGGCCGGTTCGACCCGTAGGCGTCGCCGGAGACCTGCGGCTCGAGCGGCAGCTCGCGCTCGATGCCGTGCAGTCCGGCCGCGATCATCGCCGCGATCGCCAGGTAGGGGTTGACGTCGGCTCCGGGGAGCCGGTTCTCCACGCGCAGCGACGTCCCGTGACCGACGACGCGCATCGCGCAGGTCCGGTTGTCGCGCCCCCACGCCAGCCTCGTGGGCGCGAAGCTCCCGTCGACGAAACGCTTGTAGGAGTTGACGTTGGGCGCATAGAGCAGGGTCAGCTCGCTCGCGCAGGCGAGCTGGCCGGCCAGGAAGTGCTCCATGAGCGGGGACAGCCCGGTGCCTTCGCCGCCGGAGTCGGCCATGACCGCCGTCCCGTCGGGTGACCGGAGACTCAGGTGGACGTGACAGGAGTTCCCCTCCCGCTCGTTCACCTTGGCCATGAAGGTGACGCTCAGCCCCTCCTGGACGGCGATCTCCTTGGCCCCGGTCTTGTAGATGGCGTGCTGGTCGGCCGTGGTCAGCGCCTCGTCGTAGCGGAACACCACCTCGTGCTGCCCGAGGTTGCACTCCCCCTTGGCGGACTCGACGACCAGCCCGGCGCCCGCCATCTCGTTGCGGAGCCGCCGCAGGTACGGCTCCACCCGGGCAGTGCCGAGCAGCGAGTAGTCGGTGCTGTAGTCGCTGGTGGCGCTCAGGCCCTGGTACCTCCTGCGTCGCGCCTCCTCGTACGTCTCGTCGAACGCGACGAACTCCAGCTCGGTCGCCGCATACGGGACCAGGCCGCGTTCGGCCAACCGGTCGACCTGGCGCCGGAGGATCTGACGTGGTGACGCCACGACCGGCCTGCCGTCCGGCCACTCGACGTCGCAGAGCACGAGCGCGGTGGCCCGCTGCCACGGCACGAAGCGGAGCGTGACCGGGTCGGGGCGCAGGACGAAGTCGCCGAACCCGGTGGCCCAGGAGTTCATCGCGTAGCCATCGACGGGCCTCATGTCGACGTCGGTCGCGAGCAGGTACGCACAGGCTTCGGCACCGCGGTCGGCCACCACGTCCAGGAAGTGGCCGACGTGGAGCCGCTTGCCCTGCAGGCGTCCCTGCACATCGGTGAAGGCGACCACCACCGTGTCGATCTCGCCGTGCTCGGCCAGGTCGCGCAGGCGTTCGACGGTCAGCTGTGCATGCACGGCCGGTCCTGCTCCACCCTGGTCGGGACGGGATGCCCGGAGGGGCCTGGGTCGAACGATTCGCTCGCCTCGAGTATCCAGCGCACATGCGGCTCGGGTGGCACCGTGATCCGGACGCAGTCGGCCAGCTCCGAGGTGAAGGTGCGCACGCGGACGCCGTGCTGGTCCAGCCATGGCGCGTACCCGGGGCCGGGGGTGCGCACCAGCAGGAAGTTCGCATCGGACCGGAACGGCTGGAAGCCGGGGATCCTCGAGAGGCCGGCGGCGAGTGCATCGCGCTGCCCCACGACCGTCGCTGCGATGCGCTCGAACTCGTCGTGTGCCTCCAGGCAGCTGACGGCGAACTCGTCCGCGAAGATGTTGAAGCCCAGGTAGTCCGGATCGATGCCGAACTGCCCGTGGACGCTCGGATGGGCGGCGGTGAACCCGACCCGCACCCCGGGGATGCCGTAGTACTTCGACAGCGTGCGGACGAGGATGGTCCCGGGCAGGCCGTCCAGCGCCTCGCCGACGGACCAGTCGTTGGTCGCCGGACCCGCGAACCCGAAGTAGGCCTGGTCGACGATGCAGTAGCCCTTGCCGGAGACCTGCCGTGCCAGTGCCTGCAGTTGGTCGTCGCCGACCCGGGCCCCCAGCGGGTTGGACGGTGACACGATCAGCACCGCGGGGCACTCGAGGCGGTCGATGCGCCGTTCGAGGTCAGCGACGTCGAGGACGCGCGCATCGCCCTCGTCGAGATAGCGGTAGAACTCCGTCCGCAGGCCGTAACGCTCCGCCAGGGTGTCGTGATACTCCCAGCCCGGCTGAGGCAGCAGCAGTGTCGCGTTCTCGATCCGCGCCAGCGCCGCGAAGATCGTCTTCAGGGCCGCCTCGGCGCCGTTGTGCACGCGCAGCATCGCGGGATCGCAGTCGAACCGTGTCGCGAGCTGTGCGACGAGCCGCGGGTTCGGCTGGTAGCGACAGATGCTGGCCGGGTCGAGCGACGGCCACCCGGACCGACCGAGGATCGGATGCGGATGCAGGAACTCGTTACGCGAACAGTCGATCGGCTCCGTGGGTGGACCTGGGATGCGGTCGGAAAGCAGCTCGGCACGGAACAGCGCCAACGGGGAGGCGCCGATGACGCCCCCGGTCATGACACCGCCTGCGAACTGTGATCCTGGGTGATGCGATGTGGTCACGATGGTTCTCCTCGGTCGATACGAGGCAGAGCCCGGGGCTCCCGAGCGCCTGGCTTCGCACAACCTGGCACTCGTTCCGGCCGGATGGACCACAAATCGCGGCACATGGTCGCGGGTTGGTCCGGCGTTGGTCCGGAGTCCGGTCGCGGGCCGCGGTTTTGGTCCGCGCTTCATCCCAGTGGGTGCTTTCCGCCGTCCGTCAGGCGTCACTAGCGTCGCCGCGCCAGCCCGGCTCGAAACCAACTCGGAGGTCTGATGAACCCACGTGGCCGCAACCCCTACCGTCGCAACCCGGTCGATGACCGCACCGCCGCGCCCGGCGCGGACGCAGCCCGGCGGTCAGGTCGCCATCGCACCGCACGAACGCACGTGTCGGCCCTCGGGGCCGCGCTGGCCCTGGTCGGCGCCATGACGTGGGCAGCGCCTCCGGCGGTCGCCGAGACGGCCTCCGTCCGGTGCACCGGAACGAACGTCATCAAGTACAACCCCGGCGTGACCTATCAGGAGCGCACGGTCCAGATCAACGGCCAGGACAACGCGACCAGCTGCGTCGACACGGTGTCCGGGGAGTCACTCTCGTTCGTCGCTCCGTTCTCGGGGAAGTTCACAACCTCCTGCGCGTCGCTCTTCACGGGTGGCACGGGCACCCAGACGCTGAAGTGGAACACCGGCGAGACCTCGCAGTGGGAGTGGACGATGCACTTCTCGACCAACGTCAACGGCCAGCTGCAGTCGATCGCGGACGGCCCGATCCTCGGCGGCCGGTACGCCGGCGCCCAGCTCCGGCAGGTGGTCACGGTGACCACCCTGGACCAGGGTGCCTGCTCCACCGAGAAGGGGCTGACCCAGACCGGCGGCCCGTCGAACTGGGAGTTCACGGGCTGAGCGCCGCGTAGCGCAGCAGCGACCGAGGCCCCCGCCGGACGGCGGGGGCCTCGTCCCGTCGTACCACCGAGAGGCCTGCCTGAGCGTGACCACAAAGACCAAAAGAGTCTTCGTGATCGCAACGATCCCTGTAACGCCCATCACTCCTAGCGTGACGCCGGTCACCACAGCACGTACCGCGCCGGGGCGGACGTCTCACAGAAGGAGGAAGTCGATGCGGGCATCGCGCCATTCAGCTCTTCGACGCACGACGGCAGCGGCCGGCGGACTGGTTCTCGCGGCCGCGGTAGCCGGTTGCAACCAGACGACCGGAGGCGGAGCGGCCGGACAGGCCTTCCCGTCCGACACCATCGAGATCATGGTCCCGGCGGGTGCCGGCGGCGGCTGGGACTCCACCGCGCGGACCATGCAGGAAGTGGTCCAGAACGAGGACCTCGTCGACGAGTCGGTCGAGGTGTTCAACGTCGAGGGTGGCGGCGGCGCCACCGGCCTGGCCCAGCTCCAGGAGGACAGCGGCAACCCGCACGCACTGATGATGACCGGCCTGGTCATGCTCGGTGCCCTCGAGCTCGCCGACTCCGAGGTGTCGCTCGACAACACGACCCCGATCGCCGTCCTCACCTCGGAGGCCGAGGCGTTCGTGGTGCCGGCGAAGTCGCCGTTCAAGACCATCAACGATGTCATCGACGCCTACGTCAAGGACCCCTCCTCGGTCACCTTCGGTGGCGGTAGCGCCGGTGGGTCCGACCAGCTCGTGGCCGCCGAGCTGGTGCAGGAGGCCGGTGGCGACGCGAGCGAGATGGAGTACATCGGCTACTCGGGCGGCGGCGAGGCGATCGCCGGCATCCTGTCCGGCGACGTCGAGGTCGGCGTCTCCGGCATCAGCGAGTTCACCGAGCAGATCAAGGGCGGCAAGATGCGGCTGCTGGCCGTCAGCACCGCCGACCCGGTCGAGGTCAACGGCGAGCAGGCGCCGACGCTCCAGGACGCGGGCTACGACGTGGACTTCGCCAACTGGCGGGGCATCGTGGCCGCGCCCGGGCTCTCCGACGAGCAGCGTGACCAGGTGGTCGAGGTGATCGACGAGCTGCACGGCACCGACGCGTGGAAGCAGGCCCTGGCGGACAACAACTGGACGGACTTCTTCAAGACCGGCGACGAGGCCGAGAAGTTCATCAAGGACGAGGCCGAGAAGACCAAGCAGATCTATGAGGAGCTCGGGCTGTGACTGGCTCCGACTCACGCGAGCTCGGCGCGGTCCCTGACGGGGGCCGCGCCGGGCACGGCGCCGAGCCCGGGGAGCTCGACGTCGACGACGCCAGCAGCTCACCGGTCGGGCCCCTGATCGCCGGGGTGGTGATGATCGGCTTCGGCATCCTGATGCTGACCCAGACCCTGGCCATCAAGGGTGAGGGCTTCGAGCCCGAGGGCCCGCGGTTCATGCCCATGCTCGCCACCGTGGTCTGGCTCGGTCTGTCGACGGTGTACCTCGTCCAGCAGCTGCTCCGGATGGCACGTTCCCGCGACGGCCTCCCGGTCCAGCGGTTCGCGCACTCCGGCCGGGTCGTCGCGCTGCTGGTCCTGCTGGTCGCCTACGCCTACGCGATCGACCCGGTCGGCTACATCATCTCGACCGCGGTCTTCTTCGTGTCCGCAGCCCGGGTGCTCGGCTCCGGAGTGCTCGCGCGCGACGTCACCGTGGCGGTCGGCCTGTCGGTCGGCGTCTACTTCGTCTTCACACGCCTCCTCGGCGTCTACCTGCCCCCGGGGGTGCTGCCGCTGTGAACTCCTTCGACTCGCTGCTGGGCGGGTTCGCGACGGTCCTGTCGCCCGAGAACCTGCTCTTCGCCCTCATCGGCGTCACCCTCGGAACGCTGGTCGGCGTCCTGCCCGGCATCGGCCCCGCGGTCACGATCGCGCTGCTGCTGCCGGTCACCTACAACTTCGAGGACCCGATCCCGGCGATCATCATGTTCGCCGGCATCTACTACGGCGCCATGTACGGCGGTTCGACCACCGCCATCCTGCTCAACACACCGGGCGAGTCCGCATCGGTGGCGACCGCCCTCGAGGGCCATGAGATGGCCAGACGCGGCCACGCCCGAGCCGCGCTCGCGACCGCGGCCATCGGGTCGTTCGTGGCAGCGGTCATCAGCACCACCCTGCTCGCCTTCGTCGCGGAGCCGATGGCCGCCATCGCGGTCACGTTCCGGGCCACGGACTACTTCGCCCTGATGGTCCTGGCCCTGGTGACCGTGACCGCGCTGGTCGGGAACTCCCTGGTCCGCGGCCTGCTCTCGCTCCTGCTGGGCATCATGATCGGCTTCGTCGGCCTGGACGCTGTCTCCGGTCAGTCGCGGTTCACCTTCGGCAGCATCTCGCTCTTCAACGGCATCGACGAGGTGCTGCTCATCATCGGCCTGTTCGCGATCGGCGAGACCCTCTACGTCCTGGTCCGGGGGCGTACTCGCCCCGGCCATGTCACCCCGTTGGGTCCGGGCCACGGGCGGGGCCAGTTCATGTCCATGAACCGCGACCAGTGGCGCCGCTCGTGGGCTCCCTGGCTGCGCGGCGCCGGAGTCGGCTTCCCGTTCGGCGTGCTGCCGTCCGGTGGCGCCGAGCTTCCGACCTTCCTGTCCTACTCCTACGAGAAGCACCGCTCCAAGGGCCGCGAGGAGTTCGGCAAGGGCGCCATCGAGGGAGTCGCCGGCCCGGAGGCGGCGAACAATGCGTCCTTCTCGGGCGTGCTGGTCCCGCTGCTGACGCTGGGCCTGCCGACGTCGGCCACCGCGGCGGTCATGCTGGTGGCGTTCCAGATCTTCAACATCAAGCCCGGGCCTCAGCTGCTCGAGACGTCCCCGGACCTGGTCTGGGCACTGATCGCCTCGCTGTTCGTGGGCAACCTCGCGCTGCTCGCCATCAACCTGCCGCTGATCCGGTTGTGGGTGAAGGTGCTGCAGATCCCGCGGCCCGTGCTGTACGCGGGCATCCTGGTCTTCGCCGGCCTCGGCATCTACTCCGTCTCCGGCTCGGTCAGCGACATCCTGATCGCCTACGGCGTCGGGGTCGTGGGATTCCTGATGCGGCAGCTCGACTTCCCCATCGCCCCGGCGATCCTGGGTGCCATCCTCGGGCCGGAGCTGGAGAACCAGTTCCGCCGGTCGCTCAACATCTCCAACGGCGACCTGACCGTGTTCGTCGACCGGCCGCTCTCCGCCACGATCCTCGCCATCGCCGTCCTCGCGCTGGTGCTGCCGTACGTGCCGAAGATCGTGGCCCGGCTGCGCGGCAAGCCGGTGGAGACGGCGGGGAAGCTCGCCTTCGCCGACGAGGACTGACCGCGGCCCGACGGCGTCCGGACCATCACCCACAGACAAGGGGAAGCACCCGTGGAGATGAACACAGCCACACCGGCGACGGTCTCGATCGTGGTGGGCTACACGCCCACCCCGCTCGGCGAGGCGGCCCTGGCGGCGGCGATCGAGGAGGCGCGGCGGCGCGGCGGCTTCCTGCACGTCGTCAATGCGAGTCGCGGCGACGCGTACGTCGACAACAACATGGCCGACACCCGTCAGCTCGCATACCTGGAGGCGGTGCTCGCCGGATCGGGGGTGCCGCACCGGGTCGTGCAGCAGATCGGCAAGGGGGAACCGGCCGTCGAGATCCTCGAGACGGCCGACCGGACCGCGGCCGAGCTGGTGGTGATCGGCCTGCGTCGTCGTACGCCGGTCGGCAAGCTGCTGATGGGCTCCACCGCCCAGCGGGTGCTGCTCGAGGCGTCGTGCGCGGTGCTGGCGGTCAAGGGCGGCTAGGAGCCCTTCTCGCGGGAGAGTCCCAGGTCGTCGAGCAGGGCCGCGACCCGGGCGCTCTCCTCGTCGAGGAAGCGGCCGAACTCGTCACCGACGAGGAAGTCGTCGGTCCAGCCGTTGGCGCGTTGCGCCGCCTGCCACGCGGGAGTCTCGTGCATGCGGCTGATGAGGTCGACCAGGGACCGCTGCTCCTCGCCGGCCAGCTCGGGCGGCGCGACGAACCCCCTCCAGTTGCGGAAGTCCATGTCCACGCCGAGCTCCCTCAGGGTGGGCGCGTCCAGGTCATCAAGCTGCTCCTCCGCGGTCACTGCGAGCACGCGGACCTCGCCCATCCGGATGTGGTCGGCGTACTCGCCGAGGCCGGAGACGGCGAAGTCCACCTCCCCGGTGAAGAGACCGGCGAGCAGCGGACCGCCGCCGTCGAACCGGACGTACTCGATCCGGCGCGGATCGATGCCGACGCTCTCGGCGAGCATGTGGGCGGCCAGGTGGTCGGGGCCGCCGATCTGCGACCCGCCGCCGACCTTGACCACCTTCGGGTCAGCCCGCCAGGCACCCACCAGGTCGCCGAACGTATCGAACCGGGAGTCGGAGGGCACCGCGATGATCTCCGGCTCGCTGAGGAGCCGCGCGATCGGGGTGACCTGCTCGAAGTCCACGGCTGCGCCGGTGGCGTACAGCGCGCCGACGACTCCGAGGCCCATCATCATCAGCAGGTCCGGGTTCCCGGACTCCCCCGCTGTCCGGGCCAGGCCGACCGCGCCGCTCGCCCCCTCCAGGTTGAAGACCTCGACCGCCTCGGCGAGCTCCTCCTCCTGGAGTACCTCGGCCACGACGCGGGCGGTGGTGTCGTACCCTCCGCCGGGTGCGTTGGGGACCATGATCCGCAGGCTCCCGGGGACGTCGGGCGTCACCGGCGAGCAGCCCGACAGCGCCGCCAGGCCCGCCAGCCCCAGAACGGCGCGACGGCTGAGACACGGCGGGCTGCGCACCCACCGACGATACCGCCGCCCGCGGCGTGTCCCTGGTGGCGGACATGAGTGACACTGGGGTCGTGCGTCGCCGCCGCCCCTCGCTTGCGGGCCAACTGCTCGTCCTGCAGGTCTTCATCGTCCTCGTCGTCGTGGCCGGCGTCGTGGTGGTGACGCTGGCGCAGACCGATGTGGCGTTCCGCCGGCAGGAGAGTCGCCGCGTCCTCGAGGTCGCCGAGACGATCGCCGCGAACCGGGTCGTCCAGACCGGACTGACCGAAGGAACCAGCGAAGGCACGCCCGGGGTTGCCGAGGCGGCCGTGTCGACGTACGGCGCCTCCTACGTGATCGTCACCGACGCAGGCGGCGGAGTCGTGTACTCATCCCTGACCAGCGACCGCGGCGTCACCACCGTCGAGCGCCCCGGTGCCGGGCGCCAGTGGGTGGGCATCAGCGAGGACAACGGAACTCGGGCCGTCGAGGCGCGGGTGCCGGTGTTCGACAACTCCGCGGCGGGCGAACCGGTCGGCACACTCGTGGGCTACGTGGTCGCCGGCCGCGAGTACCCCACGGCCTGGGAGCGCCTCGGTGAGACCGCACCGACGCTCACCGTCTACGTCCTGCTGGCGTCGCTGGTCGGCTTCGGCGGTTCCCTGCTGCTGTCGCGACGGATCAAGCGACAGACGCTCGGCCTGGAGCCGCAGGAGATCGCCGGGCTGGTCGAGCACCGCGAGGCCATGCTCCACGGCCTGCGCGAGGGCGTGGTGGGGGTGGACCAGAGCGGCCGGATCACGCTGGTGAACGACGAGGCGACCCGGGTGCTCGCCCTTCCCGAGCCGCCGGTCGGCGCCCGGGTCGACGACCTCCCGGTGCCCGCTCGAGTCACGGAAGTGCTCTCCGGCAGGGTCCGGGCCGACGACCTGGTGATCCTTGCCGCCGACCGGGTGCTGGTGCTCAACCAGATGCCGGTGCGGGTGCGGGACCAGCTGATCGGCTGGGTCACCACCCTGCGGGACCGCACCGAGCTGGTCGACCTCAACCGCCAGCTCGACGTCTGGAGAAGCACCACGGACGGCCTCCGCGCGCAGGCCCACGAGTTCGCCAACCGGATGCACACGGTGGCCGGACTGATCGAGCTCGGCGAGTACGAAGAGGCCGCCCAGTTCGCCACGGCGCAGTCCGACGCCCGGGCCGGCTGGGTGGAGAAGGTGACCTCCCGGATCAAGGACCCCGCGCTGGCCGCACTGCTCGTGGCGAAGGACAGCCGCGCCGGCGAGCTCGGCGTGCACCTCGACCTGCACGACGAGTCCCGCCTGCCACGCGTCAGCGAGTCACTCTCGGCCGACCTGCTGACCGTCACCGGCAACCTCCTCGACAACTCGATGGAGGCCGTCGCCGCAGGTGAGGGCCGGGTGGTCGTGCGGGCCGCGGTCGAGGACGGAGCGGTGGTGGTGTCGCTCAGCGACGACGGGCCCGGCATCCCGGCCGAGCTCGCCGACCGGGTCTTCGAGCAGGGATTCTCCACCAAGGCCACCGCCGAGCCCGGCGCTCGGGGCTGGGGCCTGACGCTGACCAAGGTCGTCTGCGAGCGGCGAGGCGGGCGGGTGTCGGTGGACCGCCGGGACGGCCACACCGTCTTCACCGCCATACTGCCGGGTGACCTCGCCGCCGAGGAGGAGGACCGATGACCGCCAATGAGAGGCCCGTGCGGGTCCTCGTCGTCGACGACGACTTCATGGTGGTCAAGATCCATCGCAGGTTCGTCGAGCAGCTCGAGGGGTTCGTCGTCGTCGCCGAGGCTCGGACCGGCGACGAGGCCCTGCGCCAGGTGGAGGAGCTGGCGCCCGACCTGGTCCTGCTCGACATCCACCTGCCCGACATCAGCGGGCTCGAGGTGCTGCGACGGCTCCGCAGCAACGCCGTTCCCGTCGACGTCCTGATGGTCACCGCGGCCCGCGACGTCGAGACGGTCAAGGAGTCGCTGCGCGGCGGGGCCGTGCAGTACATCGTGAAGCCGTTCTCCGCCCAGGTGCTCCACGACCGGCTTCGCGAGTACGACCGGCTGCGGCAGTCGCTGCGGCAGATCGACGACGGCGGGGACGGCGAGGTGGGGCAGCGCGAGGTGGACGCGATCTTCGGGGTCGCCGGCCGGGCGGCGGACCCCCAGCTGCCGAAGGGGCTGACCGCACCGACGCTGCAGCTGGTCGCGAACGCCCTGCGCGAGGCGACGCTGGGCGGCGACGCCACCATCAGCGCGGCGGAGGCCGCCGAGGTCACCGGTCTGGCGCGGGTCAGCGTCCGACGGTACCTCGAGCACCTGGTGTCCGTCGGCGCGGCCGAGGTCAGACTGCGGTACGGCGGCAGCGGACGCCCCGAGCGCGGCTACCGGTGGACCGGCTGACGGGTCCGGCGCTGCGCGGGGTCCGGGGCGAGGGGCCTTTGGAGGGGCTCATCGAGCGAGCTCAGTCGTTGCCCTTGCCACCCTTGCCCTTGTCGCCCTTCTGCTCCTGGTCGTCCTTGTCGCCCTTGCTGTCGCCACCGTCGTCCTTCTCGTCCTGATCGCCGCCGTCGCGCCCGTCCTCGGTCGGCGTGGGCTCGGAGGGAGGCTCCTCGGCGGGCGCCTCGGTGGGCAGCCGGGCCAGAAGCTCCGCGGCCGCCGCACGGATGCGGTCGGCCTGCTCGTTGGAGATGTCCCCCGCCTCCTCGGCCTGCCGGGTCTCGGCCAGCAGCGACTCGACCTCGTCCGCCGCCTTGGCGTAGTCCTCCGCCACGACGGCTGCGTCGACCTGTTCCAGTCCTTCGGCGAGCGCCGGGACTGCCTCACCGGGCGGCGGATCCTGCCCGCAGCCGGTGATCAGACCGCCCAGCAGCAGTGCCACGACGACGGCGCCGTGCCTCGTACGACGGCGGGGTGTCCAGGTCATTCCGCTCCCCCGTGGACGGCCCGGTGCAGCTCCTCCAGCGGGGCTCGCAGCTCGCTCGGCGTGTCCTTGGGGATCTCCGTCGAGCCGCGACCCTCGTCGGCGGTGTCGTCGCCGCTGTTGACGCCGACGAGAGCCACCAGGAGCAGGACGAGGACCAGCGCGGCGATCGCGGCGAGCGCGCCGCGCTGCGAGGGCGGCAGCGCACGGAGTCGGTCCGCGAGCACCGCCGGCTGTCGGGCGACGGAGTCTCCGGCCCTATCGATCAAGGACGTGCGTGGCGCCGGCTCGGGAGCGGCAGCTGCGGGTGGGGTCAGGTCGGTGAGGACCCGGGTGGCGTGTGGTGGCGCGTCGGGTACGGGAATCGGCTCGGTGCGCTGGTCCCGGAGCCGCTCGGCGACCTGCGGGGCGTCCGGTCGCTGCACGGGGTCCATGGCGGTCATGTCGGCCAGCAGCTGCCGCCACGGCGCCGGGAGGTCCTCGGGTGGCCTCGGTGGACGGTTGAGCCGGGCGACGGCTGCCTCCATCGGCGGGCCGGGGTACTCGATCCTCCCGGTGACGGCCTCGAGCAGGACCAGCCCCAGGGAGTACACGTCGGCCGACCCGCTGACGTCCTGGCCGCTGACCTGCTCCGGCGCCAGGTAGGCGGCGGTGCCGATGGTGTGGCCGGTTCGGGTGTGCCGGGCACTGTCGCCGAGCAGCCGGGCGATGCCGAAGTCGGCCAGCTTGACCTGACCCCCTCGTCCCAGCAGCACGTTGCCCGGCTTCACGTCGCGATGGACGACGCCGTGAGCGTGCACGTGGGCCAGCGCGTCGGCCACCTTGCTGCCGATGGACGCGACCTCCTCCAGGGAAAGCGGCCCGGCAGCGATGGCCTGGGCGAGGGTCCGGCCGTCGACCAGCTCCATCACGAGGAACGGGTGGTCGGTGCTCGTGCCCTGCGCGGCTCCCGCGGGGGCCGTCGACGTCCCGGTGTCCTGGCCGAAACCGGCGTCGAGGATCATCACCAGGCCGCTGTGGGACAGGCCAGCCAGCGTGCGTGCCTCGGTGACGAACCGAGCCCGGTCCGACTCGTCGCCGGCGGTCTCCCTCAGCACCTTGACCGCGACGGTGCGACTCAGCAGCCGATCCGTGGCACGGTAGACGTCCGCCATCCCGCCCCGGCCCAGCGTCGTCCCGAGCTGGTACCGGCCGGCCAGCAGGGGCGGTCCGTCGTGAGGGTCATCAGGATGCGTTGACATCTCGGACCGACCCTACGCGCTCAGCTGCGGGCGCCGGTCTTGTCCCCACCCGCGGCCGTCGCGCCGATCCTCTTCGCACACCCCTCACCAGTACCCGTAGGCTGCCCGGTCGTGTCGACGTCGCTGGAGCTCGCCGAGGGCAAGGCGCAGCGTGCCTGGCTGCGACACCCGGCGCAGCTGGTGGTGCTGGGGTTCGCGGCCGCCATCCTCGTCGGCACGGTTCTGCTGATGCTGCCGGCCGCCCGCAGCGGACCCGGCGGCACCGACCTGCTCACCGCCCTCTTCCACGCGACCAGCGCCGTCTGTGTCACCGGTCTGGTCACGGTGGACACGCCCGTCTACTGGTCGACGTTCGGCGAGGTGGTGATCCTCGGCCTGATCCAGGTGGGCGGGTTCGGGATCATGACGCTCGCCTCGCTGCTGGCCCTGCTGGTGTGGCGACGCCTCGGGCTGCGATCGCGGCTCACCACGGCCGCCGAGACCAAGGCGACCGGCATCGGGGAGGTCCGCGGCGTGATCAGGGGCGTCTTCCTGATCACCGTCACGATGGAGCTCCTCGTCGCCGCGATGCTCACCCTCCGCTTCGCCCTTGGGTACGACGAAGGCTGGGGCCGGGCGACGTACCTCGGCGTCTTCCACTCGGTCTCGGCCTTCAACAACGCCGGCTTCGCGCTCTTCAGCGACAGCCTGATCGGGTTCGTGGACGATCCGTGGATCTGCCTGCCGATCGCGTTCGCGGTGATCGCCGGCGGGTTGGGGTTCCCGGTCTGGCTGGAGCTCGCGCGCCGGCGGACCAGGTGGCGGTCGTGGAGCCTGCACACCACGATGACGCTCTCCGCCACCGCCGGACTGCTGGTGCTCGGCACGATCTTCGTGACCGCCAACGAGTGGTCCAATCCGGGCACCATCGGCGACCTGGACACCCCGGGCAAGCTCCTCGCGGGCTTCTTCCAATCCGTCATGCCGCGCACCGCGGGGTTCAACGCGATCGACTACGCCCAAGCGCGTGACGGCACGCTCCTCGGCACCTGCGTGCTGATGTTCATCGGCGGCGGCTCGGCGGGCACGGCCGGCGGCATCAAGATCACCACGTTCGTGCTGCTCTTCTGGGTGATCGTGGCCGAGGTGCGGGGAGAGCGGGACGTGGAGGCCCACGGCCGCCGGATCGACGACCGTGCGATCCGCCAGGCACTCACGGTGGCGCTGCTGTCGGTCGGCGCCGTCATGGCTGCCACCCTCGCTCTGGTCCACCTGACCGACCACCCGCTCGACCTGGTCCTCTTCGAGGCGGTCTCGGCGTTCGCCACTGTCGGCCTCTCCGCCGGCATCACCGCGGATCTCTCCGGGACGGGTCAGCTGATCCTGATCGGACTGATGTTCCTGGGTCGCCTCGGCCCGATCACTCTCGTCTCCGCGCTCGCGCTGCGCGAGCGCGGCAAGCTGTACCGACTCCCGGAAGGACGGCCCCTCATTGGGTAAGCACCTGACCAACGGCGTGGTGGTGATCGGCCTCGGTCGGTTCGGGCGCTCCCTCGCGCTCGAGCTCGTCGCCCACGGCGAGGAGGTCCTCGGCGTCGACGCCGACCCCAAGGTGGTCGCCGCGCTCGCCGGCCGCCTCACCCACGTGGTCGAGGCCGACTCCACGAGCGAGGAGGCGATGCGGCAGCTCTCGGTGGGCGAGTTCTCCCGGGCCGTGATCGGGATGGGCGACCTCGAGGCCAGCATCCTCGCTGCGTCGATCGCACTCGAGCTCGGCGTGCAGAACGTCTGGGCCAAGGCGATCAGCGCCTCCCACGCGCGGATCCTCGAGAAGATCGGCGTGCACCACGTCGTACGCCCCGAGCACGACATGGGCAAGCGGGTCGCCCACCTGGTGCGTGGTGAGGAGATCCTCGACTACATCGAGTTCGACCAGGGATACGCGTTCGCGAAGGCGCCGGCGCCGCGAGCGCTGCACGGGCGGTCCCTCCAGGGCTACGGCGTCCGCCAGGAGTTCGGCATCACGGTCGTCGCCGTGAAGCACGACGGAGGGACCTTCGAGTACACGACGCCCGACACGATCATCCGTGAGGGCGACCAGGTGGTGGTGTCGGGGCCGGCCGACAAGGTCGAGGCGTTCAGCAACCGGGCGTGACTGCGCCGGACGCCTGTGACTGGTGGGGTTCCGGTGGGCCCGGATGGGTATTGCAGGGGAAGTCAGCGCGGTCTCAGGCCGTGCTGGCAAGGCCCCGGCCGGCAGTTGGCTCCCACTCTGTGGGGCGGTCGGGGTCGCCCCTCGAGCGGATGCGGGTCAGGCGGTGCGGCGCTCCGGAGCATCGACTGGATCGGGGTCCCAGCAGGACCCGCCGTCGTCGGTCCACTCTGACGACGGGTCGACGTCGAGCTCACCGGTGACGGTGTCGAGGAGGCTCACGGCCGTGTGGGTGTTGCGGCGAGTGGCGGCGGCCAGCATCGCCTCGGCACCCTGGGCGTCGGTGAAGTGCGGCGGGACGACCAGCACGTGCAGCAGCCGCCGGTCCGAGGTACGCAGCAGGATCATGTGCGTGTCGTCGCTGGGGAACGAGCCGACCTTGACGAAGCCGGTGCCGACGGCGACCCGCCGCGGCATCGGCTGGTCCCAGTCCGGCGGGGAGCAGACCACCCGCACGACCCGGCCGTGCTCCACCGGGAACCTGTCGATGAGGTGGGCGAGCTCGGCACCGAGATCGCGGCTGCGGGGCCACCACCCGCCGTCGAGTCGGTCGCCGGGGACGGCGTCGCCCATGCTGAGACGAAGAGAGTTGTCGCGGGCCATGACCGGCCCTTCCCAGCCGCCGGTCGACCGTGCACCTGAGGTGCTGCTGGAAGCGGCTGTGCCTCCACGGTAGCAGCGATCCGTCGAGGGACCCGCGATGTGCGCAGACCGGCTCAGCCGTAGGCCGAGCCGGTCTGCGGTGCTGACTTGATCGGACGGAGGTTCGCGGCCGGCAGCCACTCGGTGACGGTGCGACCGTCGCGGTCGATGTAGGTCACCAGTCCTTGCCAGCCGTCGTCGGTCGGACGCCAGTGCAGCACCAGGCCGGGCAGCTCGACCGGCACGAACGCCGGTCGAACCCAGACATGCCGCACCCCCGCCATGGCCTCAGATTAGAATATGTGTTCGAGTCTGCGCCAGGTGGTCGGTCAGTTCATGCGACCGTTGATCCCCGGCTCGGCGAGCGGGTCCGACGGGTCCGTCTTGCTGGGGGTCTCGGTGGACGTCGGGCCGGTGCTCGTCGTACCGGTGTCGCTGCCCGTCGTCCGCGGAGGCGTGTACGACTCGCGGGGACCCGCGGTGGACTTGCCGCCCAGCATCCCCGAGCGACGCGCTGCCGCGACGCCCGCGGCGACCAGACCACCGATCAGGCCCATGAGCAGCAGCTTCTTGCCGCGGCTGCGTCGCCGTACGGGCAGGCGGTCGACGACGGTGTCGGGCAGTCGGTCGACGACGTTGTCCGGCAGGTGCTCGGCGAGCAGGGCGCCCTTCTCGATCGCCACGATGCGTCCGCGGTCGGCGACGGTGCCAGCGACGGTGCGGCCCTTGTCGACGAGCGGCGGGGTCTTCTCCGCGACGGTGTTGACCGCCGACTCGACCCGAGGCGCGACGACGTCCACCAGGTTGTGCAGCTCGCGCTGGAGATCGTGCTTTCCGCTCTTGTGGTGCATGGGGGCCTCCTCCTAGAGAACAGGTACGCCATGTCCGGTACCCGTTCCGGGGAATGCAACCCGCAGCGGAGCCCGCTCAGGTGGCGGGCAGACCCACCTCGTTCGCGCACTCGTTGCAGCGGATGCCGTGCTCGGTCTCGTCAGCGGTGACGCCGAACGGGCGCCGGTGCCAGCGGGTCTGCTCGGTCTGCTTGGCACAGCTCGGACACCAGTCGTGTCGGACCCACGGTCCGTAGTCCTTCGCCATGGGGCCACACTGCCGGGTCCGCGGCCGGATGTCGCGTAGGTGGGGCGTGCGTCGTACCCGGAGAGCCGAGATCAGGACGATCGAGCGGCAGGCGGATGGTCAGCGGGGGCCATGAGGTCCCGGAGACGGTCCCAGGGACTCGGGGTCCGCGACTACTCCTGGTCGGCGGCGAAGTCCTCGTTGTGGGTGCCCGGACGGGGTGCCCACGGCAGCTCCTTGGCAGGTCGTACGACGACCAGCCGGTCGCCGCGGGCGAGCAGCGTCACGACCGGGTCGAAGTACCGGTAGACCTTCTCGTCCCGGACCACCGCGATCACCTGGTCGGGCAGCGACTGCGGCGGCATCCCGACCTCGTTCACGAGGAGCTCGCGCTCGGCCACCTCGAGCCCGTCGCCGTAGGTCAGCAGGTCCTCCATCACCGTGCCGAGCGTCGGCGACACGGTGGAGAGACCCAGCAGCCGACCGACCGCGTCGGAGGACGTGATCACCGAGTCGGCGCCGGACTGCAGCATCAGCGGCCGGTTCTCGTGCTCGCTCACGGCCGCCACGATCCACGCGTCAGGGTTGAGCTGGCGCACGGTGAGCGCCGCGAGCACGTTGGAGTCGTCGCGACCGGTGGTGATGATGACCTGGTCGGCCTCGGCGACGCCCGCCCGGTGCAGCACTCCCCTGCGGGTGGCGTCGCCGGTGATCACGGCGAGGTCGTCGGCGTGGGCGTCGGCGAGGGCGACCGGGCTCGGGTCGACGACGACGATCTGGTCCCGCTGCAGCCCGTTGTTGACGAGCGTGTCGACCGCGCTGCGGCCCTTGGTGCCGTACCCGATCACGACGACGTGGTGTCCCATGTTCTTCCTCCAGCGTGCGATCCGGAACATCTCGCGGCCCCGTTGGGCGAGCACCTCGAGGGTGGTGCCGATGAGCAGCACCAGGAACGCGATGCGCAGCGGCGTGATGACGAAGGCGTTGACCATCCGAGCCTGGTCGCTGACCGGCGAGATGTCACCGTAGCCGGTCGTGCTCAGCGTGACCGTCGTGTAATAGACGGCATCCCGCAGGGAGACCGCGCCCAGCGGGTTCGTCGCGGTCGCGTCGGCCGAGTCCCGGTAGCCGTCGCGGTCGAGGTAGACCAGGAGCACCGTGCCGGCCAGGATCGCGAGCGCAGCCAGCACCCGCCGCCCCAGCTCCCACCACGGTGAGCGGACGTGCTCGGGCAGGGCGACGCGACCCGTCGAGGGGCTGCTCGCCAGAACCGCCGGTACATCCTCCACGCCGGCGAATCTAGTCGACGGGGTCGGGAGTACGGCGCAGCAGGCGGGCCATGAGCTCCCGGCGCGCCCTCTGGGTCGACTCCTGGGGGAAGACCTGGTCGAACGCCGCGTTGACGCCGGCGCCGATCAGGACCGCCAGAGCGGCGATGTAGAGCCAGATCAGGATCGCGATCGGCGCGGCCAGCGGGCCGTAGATCGAGTGCGAGTCCTGGGCGGTGACCGTCAGCACCCAGCGGAGCAGGTAGGAGCCGCCGACCCAGCTGATCAGCGAGAACGTGGCTCCGGGCAGGTTGAAGCTCCAGTTCGTCCGCACCGGCACCGAGACGTGGTAGAGCGTGGCGAGGAAGCAGATGCAGACCACGATCACCAGCGGCCAGTAGAACCCCATCAGGAACTCGGCCTCCGAGGGCAGCCACGCACGCACCACCCTCGGTCCCAGCACGAGCAGCGGCAGCGTGATCGCCCCGGTGACCACGGCGAGGATGTAGAGCACGAACGACAGTGCCCGGGTCTTCACGATCCCGCGGTGCCCGCCGAGCCCGTGCATGATCGTGATGGTGTCGACGAAGACGTTGAGCGCCCGCGAGCCCGACCACAGGGCGAGCACGAAGCCCAGCGAGATCACGTCGAAGCGGCCGCCCGCGAGGACGTCGTCCATCGTCGGCACGATCACCGTGTTCACCGCGGTCTCGGTGAGGAAGGTCGAGAAGAGCTCCACAACGGCCTGCCTGACCTCCGCGACCTGTGCGGCGGTGAAGTGGTCGGTGACGTAGCCGACGCCACCGGCCATCGCGAAGATCAGCGGAGGCACCGAGACGACCGCGAAGAACGCCCCCTCGGCCGCCAGCCCGGTCACCCGGTACCTCAGGCACGAGCTGACCGTGGTGACGATCAGCCGCCAGACGAGGTGCCCGAACCGTCGCAGCCAGGCAGGCAGCCGGTCGACGAGGGGACGGATGAGCGGTGCCCTGGGCTGGTTCCCCCGGTCGTCCGCCATGCGGGCCACGCTATCGGGGACCAGGGCCCCGGCCGGACAGGCGCCTCGGCGATGCCACAGGCCCGGACGCAGTCGGGTTGCGACTGCGTCCGGGCCTGTGATCGGTCCGGGAGCTCCGGTCAGACCGGCTGGGGCTCGCGCCGCGCCTCGGCGAGCACCTCCAGGTCCTGCTGGCCGGTCGCCTCCTCGCCCGCGGCGAGGTCGTCGTCGTCGAGCATGGTGGTCTCGTCGAACGGGTCCTCCCCGGCGAGGACGCGCTGCATCTGCGCCCGGTCCACGCCCCCGGTCCAACGGCCGATCAGGACCGTCGCCACCGCGTTGCCGGCGAAGTTCGTCAGCGCCCGGGCCTCGGACATGAACCGGTCGATGCCGACGATGAGGCCGACGCCGTCGACCAGGTCCGGCCGGTGCGAGCTCAGGCCGCCGGCGAGGGTCGCCATGCCGGCGCCGGTGACGCCGGCGGCGCCCTTCGAGGCGATCATCATGAACAGGAGCAGGGAGATCTGCTCGCTGATCGACAGCGGGTTGCCCATCGCGCTGGCGATGAACAGGGACGCCATCGTCAGGTAGATCGCGGTGCCGTCGAGGTTGAAGGAGTAGCCGGTCGGCACGACGACGCCCACGGTCGGCTTGTCCACACCGGCGTGCTCCATCTTCGCGATCAGCCTCGGCAGCGCGGACTCCGAGGACGAGGTCGACAGGATCAGCAGGAACTCCCGGCCGAGGTAGCGGAACAGGGACAGCAGGTTGATCCCGGTGGCCACCTTGAGCAGGACCCCGAGGATGACGAAGACGAAGAGGAAGCAGGTGATGTAGAACCCGATCATCAGGACGGCCAGGCTCTTCAGCGCGTCCACGCCGGTCTCGCCGACGACGGCTGCGATGGCGCCGAAGGCGCCGACCGGCGCCAGCCACATCACCATCGCGAGGACCCGGAACACCAGGCGCTGGATGTGCCCGACACCGCGGAGCACCGGCTCACCCTGACTCCCCATCGCCTGCAGCGCGAAGCCCACGAGCAGCGCGACGAGCAGGGTCTGCAGGACCTCACCGCTGGTGACGGCCGACAGCAGCGAGGTCGGGATGATCCCGAGGAGGAACTCCGAGGTGCTGCCGTGGCCACCCGCGGCCTGCTCGGCGCCGGCGCTGGCCGTGCTGGCGTCGATGGTGAACCCGCCTCCGGGGTTGAGCAGGTTGCCGACCACCAGGCCGATGGCGAGCGCCACCGTGGACATCGTGAGGAAGTAGCCGAGCGCGAGGCCACCGACCTTCCCGACCCGGGCCGCGTTCCGCACGGATCCGACACCGAGCACGATCGTGCAGAAGATCACCGGCTGGATCATCATCTTGATCAGCCCGACGAACCCCTGGCCCAGCGGCTTCAGCTCGACGGCGAGCGCCGGGGCGACGATCCCGACGAGGATGCCGAGACCCACCGCGACGACGACGCCGATGTAGAGGTAGTGGGTGCGGTCCCGGCGCCGCGCCGGTTGCTGGGTGTGACTCATGGATTCCTCCACCAAGAACGGTCCGGGCCTCTCCCGGTTGCCTCAAGGCTCGGGGCCGTTGTGACCGGCGTCACTGTTCTGTTCACAGAGTTCGCGGATCGCTCGGTGCGGCAGGATGACGCCATGCGGCGCACTGCACGCGACAGCCCGGTGGCCCGGCAGATCCTCCTGCTGCAGCTGCTGCTCGTGCTGCTCCTCGTCGGGTCCGCCCTCGGCCTCGCCGCGTACGACGCCCGCCGGGACAGCCGCGACGCGGCCCGTGACCAGGCGGTCGCCGTGGCCCGCTCCGTGGCCGACTCCCCCACCGTCGCGGCCGCGCTTCGTCGTACCGACCCCACGGCGACGCTGCAACCCTTCGCCGAGCGGGTGCGCACCGACACCGGCGTCGACTTCGTGGTGGTGATGAGCCTCGACCGGATCCGCTACACCCACCCCGACCCCGACCGGATCGGTGAGAAGTTCATCGGCGATGTGGGCGGCGCGCCCGAGGGCCGGGTGTTCACGCAGCAGTACACCGGCACCCTCGGCCCCTCGCTCCGGGCGGTGGTCCCCGTCCTCGACGCCGGAGAGGTGGTGGCGCTGGTCGCGGTGGGCATCACGCTGGAGCGGATCGGGGACCACATGCGCGGCAGCCTGCTGCCCATCACCCTGTCGGCGCTGGGGATCCTGGGCGTGGGCGTGGTGGGAGCGTGGCTGGTCAGCCGCCGCCTGCGGCGGCAGACCCACGGCCTCGGGGAGCGAGAGATCACCCGGATGTACGAGTACTACGAGGCGGTGCTCCATGCCGTACGGGAGGGCCTGCTCCTGCTCGACCGGGACGACCGCGTGCAGCTGGCGAACGACGAGGCGCGGCGCCTGCTGGGACTTCCCGACGACGTGGTCGGCAAGTCCGTGCACGAGCTCGGCCTGCCGCCGGCCCTCACCCACGCGGCGGCCGACGAGGTGGCCGGCGCCGACGACCTCTACGTGGCCGGCGACCACGTCCTCGTGGTGTCCTCCTCCCCGGCCATGTGGCAGGGCGAGACGGTGGGTGCCGTGGTCACGCTGCGCGACCGCACCGAGCTGCAGTCGGTCACCGGCGAGCTCGACCTCGTCCGCGGCCTGACCGACTCGCTGCGTGCCCAGAACCACGAGGCCGCGAACCGGCTGCACGCCGTGGTCTCCCTCATCGAGATGGGCAGGGCGGAGGAGGCGGTGGACTTCGCCACCGAGGAGCTGCAGGTCGCGCAGCTGCTGACCGACCGGCTCACCACCTCGGTGCAGGAGCCGGTGCTGGCCGCGCTGCTGCTGGGGAAGACCGCCGAGGCGGCCGAGCGCGGGATCAGCCTCGAGATCGAGGGCGTACTGCACTCCGACGGCCTGCCGCTGGAGCCGCGGGAGCTGCTCACGGTCGTCGGCAACCTGGTCGACAACGCGCTGGACGCGGTCAGCGAGCGTGCCGAGCGACGGATCCGGGTGCGGGTGGCCGGCAGCTCGGGGTACCTGGCGATCAGCGTCGGCGACAGCGGGCCCGGCATCCCGCCCGAGGAGGTCGACCGCGTACTGGAGCGCGGCTGGTCGACCAAGGCCGACTCCGGACGCGGGCTGGGACTCGCACTGGTCGCACAGATCGCGCGCCGGCACGGAGGGTCGCTCGTCGTGGCACCCTCGGACCTGGGCGGCGCCGAGCTGTCCGTGGAGATCGGAGGCCGCTCGTGACCGTGCGGGTTCTCGTCGTCGAGGACGAGGAGCACGCCGCCCGCGCGCACGCCGAGTACGTCGACCGGGTGCCGGGGTTCGCGCTGGCGGGGGTCGTCCGCTCCGCCGGCGAGGCCGCCCGGCACCTCAAGTCGGACCCGGCGGTCGACCTGCTGCTGCTCGACCTGCACCTGCCCGACGGGCACGGGCTCGGCCTGCTCCAGAAGCTGCGCTCGGCCGGCGTGCTGTGCGACGTCATCGCGGTCACCTCCGCCCGCGACGTCGACGTGGTCCGGGCGGCCGTCGCCCAGGGCGTCGTGCTCTACCTGCTGAAGCCGTTCACGTTCTCGATGTTCCGCGACAAGCTCGACCAGTACGCCGCGTACCGCGCCGAGCTCGCCGCGACGACCGGGGACGTCGCGCAGACCGAGGTGGACCGCATGCTCGGCACGCTCCGCTCCCGGGGAAGCAGCGCACCCCTGCCCAAGGGGATGTCCCGCGAGACGCTCGACCAGGTCGTCGCGGCGCTGCGGAGCACCGACCGCGGACTGTCGGCCTCCGAGGTCGCCGCGACGGTCGGCTCCTCCCGGGTCACCGCGCGGCGTTACCTGGAGCACCTCGCGGACGCCGGCTCGGTCGACCGGACCCCGCGCTACGGCGGCAGCGGCCGGCCCGAGGTGGAGTACCGCTGGAAGTGACTGTCGGGCCGGGTCTCAGGCCAGGTTCAGACCCGGGTACAGGGGGTGCTTGTCGAGCAGCTCCGCCGAGGCGTCCTTGACCTTGTCGGCGACGCCGTCGGCGAGCTGGTAGGTCGCCTTGGACGGGCCGCCCGCCTTGGTCGTGCCCGGCTGGGTGTTCTGCAGGACGTGGACCATCAGCTCCGCCACCGCGTCGAACTCGTCGGCACCGAACCCCCGCGTGGTGAGCGCCGGCGTGCCGATCCGGATGCCGGAGGTGTACCAGGCGCCGTTCGGGTCGGACGGGACCGAGTTGCGGTTGGTGACCACGCCCGCGTCGAGCAGCGCCGACTCGGCCTGGCGGCCGGTGAGGCCGAACGACGTGACGTCGATCAGCACCAAGTGGTTGTCCGTGCCGTCCGTGACCAGCTTGGCGCCACGGCGCATCAGGCCTTCGGCGAGCGACTTGGCGTTGTCGGCGACGGCGTGGGCGTAGGTCTTGAACTCGGGAGTGCGCGCCTCGGCGAGGGCGACCGCCTTGGCGGCCATCACGTGCGAGAGCGGACCGCCGAGGACCATCGGGCAGCCGCGGTCGACCGAGGAGGCGTACTCCTCCTGGGCGAGCACCAGGCCGCCACGCGGGCCGCGCAGCGACTTGTGGGTGGTCGTGGTGGTCACGTGCGCGAAGGGCACCGGGTTCTCGTCGCCGGTGAACACCTTGCCTGCGACCAGGCCGGCGAAGTGCGCCATGTCGACCATCAACGTGGCGCCGACCTCGTCGGCGATCTCGCGCATCTTCGCGAAGTTCACCCGGCGCGGGTAGGCGGAGTAGCCGGCCACGATGATGAGCGGCTTGAACTCCTTGGCCTTCGCGCGCAGGGCGTCGTAGTCGAGCAGGCCGGTCTCCGGGTCGGTGCCGTACTGCTGCTGGTGGAACATCTTGCCGCTGATGTTGGGGCGGAAGCCGTGGGTCAGGTGACCGCCGGCGTCCAGGCTCATGCCGAGCAGGCGCTGGTTGCCGAGATCGCCGCGGAGCTTCTCCCAGTCCGCCTCCGAGAGCTCGCTGACGTTCTTCGCGCCGAGCTGCTCGAGCGCCGGGGTCTCCACCCGGTGGGCCAGGATCGACCAGAAGGCCACGAGGTTCGCGTCGATGCCGGAGTGCGGCTGCGCATAGGCGTACGGCGCGCCGAACAGCTCCCGGGCATGCTCGGCGGCGAGGGCCTCGACGGTGTCGACGTTCTGGCAGCCCGCGTAGAAGCGGTGACCGACCGTGCCCTCGGCGTACTTGTCGCTGAACCAGGTGCCCATGGTGAGGAGCACAGCGGGCGAGGCGTAGTTCTCGCTGGCGATCAGCTTGAGCGACGCGCGCTGGTCGGCCAGCTCCTGTCGGGTGGCCTCGGCGATCCGAGGCTCGACGGTCGAGATCACCTCCAGCGCCTGGCGGTAGGCGCTGCTGACCAGCTCACTGTTGGGAACCTGCGCGGTGTTGTCGCTCATGGGCCCAGACTAGTGCCGACCCCCGTGTGACGTGCGTCGCAGGGCACGCCTCGGACCGCCTGGCTCGCTCAACCCTGTCCCGTATCATGAGACTTGCGTCCAGATCATGAGATCGGGATTTGGTCGCCCGACGTCCGAGGGATGAGACTCATTGACATGGTCACTGCTGCCACCCATGCGCACCTCGTGGTTCGACGCCACGTGGACTTCGGGCGCACGCGCAGCATGATGTGTTGGCCCCGCTGATCCACGCCGACCGTCTCCCTCGAGCTGCGCACCACGCGCGCCCTTCAGCGAAGGACCTCATCCCCGCATGCCCGATCTGCGCTTCAAGCCCCAGCCGCCCCAGTTCACCGAGGTTCCCCGGCCTCGTCGTGCGGAGGGCCAGTGGGCATTCGGCTACACCGAGCCGCTCAACAAGAACGAGCAGTCCAAGAAGGACGACGACCCGCTGAACGTGCGGGACCGCATTCTCTACACCTACTCCAAGCGGGGCTTCGACTCGATCGACCCGGCGGACCTGCGTGGCCGGTTCCGCTGGATGGGCCTCTACACGCAGCGCAAGCCCGGCATCGACGGCGGCAAGACCGGCTCCCTGGAGGAGGAGGAGCTGGACGACCGCTACTTCATGATGCGGGTCCGCTCCGACGGCAAGCTGCTGTCGGCCGACGCCGTGCGCGCCCTGGGCTCGATCGGCGTCGACTTCGCCCGCGACACCGCCGACGTCACCGACCGGCAGAACATCCAATACCACTGGATCGACATCGAGAGCGTGCCGGCGATCTGGGAGCGCCTCGAGGCCGTCGGCCTCCACTCGACCGAGGCCTGCGGCGACTCGCCCCGCCCGTTCCTGGGCTCGCCCGTCGCCGGGATCGCCGCGGACGAGATCATCGACGGCACGACCGCCCTGCAGGAGATCGAGCGCCGCTACATCGGTGACAAGGACTTCTCCAACCTGCCGCGGAAGTTCAAGACCGCGCTCACCGGTCACCCGAGCCACGACGTCTCCCCCGAGACCAACGACGTCTCGTTCGTCGGCACCGTGCACCCCGAGCACGGCCCCGGCTTCGACGTGTGGGTCGGCGGCGGCTTGTCGACCAACCCGATGTTCGCACAGAAGCTCGGCGTGTGGGTCCCGCTCGACGCGGTCCCCGACGTGTGGGCCGGCGTCGCCGGCATCTTCCGTGACTACGGCTACCGCCGGCTGCGCTCGCGGGCCCGGCTGAAGTTCCTGGTCGCCGACTGGGGCGTCGAGAAGTTCCGCGAGGTCCTCGAGAAGGAGTACCTCGGCACGGAGCTCGTCTCCAACCCCTCGCCGGAGACGCCGATCGCCCACCGCGACCACGTCGGCGTCCACCCGCAGAAGGACGGCCGGTACTACGTCGGCGTGGCCCCCACCGTCGGTCGCGTGTCCGGGACGCTGCTGGTCCAGCTGGCCGACCTGATGGACGAGTACGACGTCACCGGCGCCCGCCTCACGGCGTACCAGAAGCTCGTGCTGATCGGCGTGGACGGCGACAAGCTGGACGGACTCCTCGCCGGCCTGGACGAGATCGGGCTCACCGCCCGCCCCTCCAACTGGCGCCAGAACACCATGGCCTGCACCGGCATCGAGTTCTGCAAGCTGGCGATCGTCGACACCAAGGAGCGCGCCCGCAGACTGATCGCCGAGCTGGAGAGGCGGTTCCCCGATCTCGACACCCCGATCACGGTCAACGTGAACGGCTGCCCCAACGCGTGCGCCCGCACGCAGGTCGCCGACTTCGGCCTCAAGGGCCAGCTGGTGACCGACGCCGAGGGCAACCAGGTCGAGGGCTTCCAGGTGCACCTCGGTGGCGCCACCGGCCTGCGCGCCAACTTCGGCCGCAAGCTGCGCGCCCACAAGGTCACCAGCGCCGGGCTCGACGACTACATCACCAGCGTGGTGAGCAACTACCTGGTCGACCGCAACGACGGCGAGGCGTTCGGCGAGTGGGTCCACCGGGCCGACGAGGAGCTGCTTCGCGGCGAGAAGACGCTCGAGCCGCAGGGGCTGGAGAGCGTCTGATGTCCGACGAGGAGCCGGGCTCGGGGCGCGCTGTCCCCTACCACTGCCCGTTCTGCAGCGAGACCGACCTGTGGCCGCACGAGCCCACCGGTTGGGAGTGCCGCGCCTGCCGGCGCGCGTTCACCGTCCAGCTGCTGGGGATGATCCCGCAAGGAGGTGCTGCATGACCGCCCCCGCCACCGCGTCCGCGCGGAGCTTCCGCGGCACCCACACCGACGGCCGCTCGCCGGAGGAGCTGCGCGAGATCGTGTCCCACTGGGGCGCCGAGCTCGAGCTGGCACCGGCCGAGGTCATCATCGAGTGGGCCGCCGCGACGTTCGGCGACCGCTTCTGCGTGACCTCCTCGATGGGTGACGCGGTCCTCGCCCACCTCGCCGCCAAGGTGGTGCCCGGGATCGACGTCGTCTTCCTCGACACCGGCTACCACTTCGTCGAGACGATCGGGACCCGCGACGCCGTCGCGGCGACCCTCGACGTCAACCTGATCACGATCACGCCCATCCAGAGCGTGGCCGAGCAGGACGCCGAGCACGGCAAGGACCTCTACAAGAGGGACCCCGACCTGTGCTGCGCCCTGCGCAAGGTGAAGCCCCTCGCCGAGTCGCTCAGCGGGTACGACGCCTGGGCCACCGGCCTGCGTCGCGCCGAGACCCACAACCGGGTCATCGCGCCGGTGATCGGCTGGGATGCCAAGAAGCAGAAGGTGAAGGTCTCCCCCATGGCGCGGTGGAGTGACGAGCAGGTCGATCGCTACATCGCCGAGAACGGCGTACTGGTCAACCCGCTGGTCTACGACGGCTACCCGTCGATCGGCTGCGCGCCATGCACCCGTCGCGTCGCTCCCGGCGAGGACCCGCGCAGCGGACGCTGGGCAGGCACCGGGAAGACCGAATGCGGGATCCACTGATGACCCGTCTGACCGACGAGAGGAGAAAGTCCTGATGGCCGCTCCGGCTCTGATCGCGCTCGCCCACGGCAGCCGTGACCCTCGCTCCGCCGCGACTGTCACGGCCCTGGTCGAGGAGACCAAGGCGATGCGCCCCGACCTGCGCATCGAGCGAGCGTTCCTCGACCTCGCGAAGCCGAACTTCCACACCGTCGTCGACCGGCTGGTCAAGGCCGGCTACGAAGAGATCGTCGTGGTGCCGCTGTTGCTGGTGGAGGCGTTCCACGCCCGCGTGGACGTGCCCGAGGTGATCGCCGAGGCGACCACGCGGCACCCCGGCCTGCGGATCCGGGCGACCGATGTCCTCGGACTGGAGGCCCGGTTCCTCGAGGTGCTCGACGACCGGCTGCGGGAGGCGCTGCGCGCCGCACGGGTCCGCGAGCTCGACGCGCTGGTGCTCGCCGCGGCCGGGTCGTCCGACCCGCTGGCCAACCAGGCGGTCGCCCGGCTGGCCCGCCTGTGG
>NZ_SSXI01000331.1 GCF_004803405.1 Nocardioides sp.
CCCCGACACCGTCGGCGCCCCGGTTCCGCGCGGCCGCCAGCTCCAGCAGCAGCGACTCCGGCCCGGTGTCCCCGAGCACCACGTGGGCGGTGTCTCGCTCCGGCTCGTCCTCGTCCGCGCCGCCGAGCACGCCGTCCAGGAGGTCGTCGGGGCCGACATGTCCGCGCAGCCAGGCCGTGCCCCACCAGGCGAGGCGACCGGACCGCGGAAGGAGGCTCACGGCGGGCGAGACTACGGCACCGGCGCCCGCGCGCCGCGCCGTCGGGTTCCCGCCGGAACGTGATCGGCGGCTGGCTAGGGTTACCCGCATGTCCGCCGTGCTCGAGCTCGCCGAGGTGTCCGTGCGCCGTGGTCAGGCGATCCTCCTCGACCGCGTCACCTGGGTGGTCAAGGACGGGGAGCGCTGGGTCGTCCTGGGAGCCAACGGCGCCGGGAAGACCACCCTCCTCCAGGTCGCGGGCGCCCAGATGCACCCCACGTCCGGCGCGGTCGGCATCCTGGGTGAGCTGCTCGGGACCGTCGACGTGTTCGACCTGCGGCCGCGCATCGGGGTGGCCAGCGCGGCGGTCGCCGAGCGGATCCCGCGCAACGAGACCGTTCGCGATCTGGTCGTGTCGGCGTCGTACGCCGTGCTCGGCCGATGGCGGGAGGAGTACGACGACCTCGACCACCGTCGTGCCGAGGACCTGCTCCGGGAAGTGGGCGTGATGCGCCTCGCCGACCGCACGTTCGGGACCCTGAGCGAGGGCGAGCGCAAGCGGGTGCAGATCGCGCGGGCCCTGATGACCGACCCGGAGCTGCTGCTCCTAGACGAGCCTGCGGCAGGGCTCGACCTCGGCGGCAGGGAGGACCTGGTCTCCACTCTCTCCGTGCTGGCCTACGACCCCGACTCCCCGGCGACGGTGCTCGTCTCCCACCACGTGGAGGAGATCCCGCCGGGCTTCACCCACGTCCTGATGCTGCGCGACGGCGCCGTTGTCGCGCAGGGCCCGATCGGCCCCACGCTGACCGCCGAGGCGTTGTCCGCGACGTTCGGGATGCCCCTGGTCCTCGAGGAGCACGACGGCCGCTACGCCGCCCGCCGCAAGCGCCACCACCGGGGCTGACACCCCTGGCATTAGAGTTCAGGTCATGGACTGGCTGCGTGACCATCTCTGGGAGACGTGGCTGGCGGTCGCCATCGTGCTGGGCGTCGCCGAGATGCTGAGCATGGATCTCTTCCTGCTGATGCTCGCCGGCGGCGCACTGGCCGGAATGGGTACCGCGCTGGTCACCGAGAACGTCGTGGTGCAGGTGCTCGTCGCCTCCGCCGCTGCGGTGCTGTTGATGGGCGCCGTGCGTCCTCCGCTCCTGAGGCGTCTCCACGGCGGGCCGGACCTGGTGCTCGGCCCGGCGAGCCTGGTGGGTGCACACGGCCTGGTCACCGAGTCGATCGCTGCGCTCAGCCCGGGTCGGGTGAAGATCGGTGGCGAGAGCTGGCTCGCGGTCTCGCCCGGTGCCGAGGCCGAGATCGAGGCCGGCCGCACCGTCGAGGTGATCGCGATCGTCGGCGCCACCGCGCACGTACGTCCCGTTTTCGATACCCCCCGCTGAAGGAGTTCCCCATGGTGATCCTGGTTCTGCTGGGCCTGTTGCTGCTCTTCGTGATCGTCGTGATCGCGAAGGCGATCCGTGTCGTGCCGCAGGCCTACGCCGGCGTGGTGGAGCGCTTCGGGAAGTACAAGGAGACGCTTCCGGCGGGTCTGAATTTCGTGGTGCCGTTCATCGACAAGGTGCACTACATGATCGACCTGCGTGAGCAGGTGGTGAGCTTCCCGCCGCAGGGCGCGATCACCGAGGACAACCTGACGGTGGACATCGACACCGTGATCTTCTTCCAGGTCACCGACCCGATCGCGGCGACGTACGAGATCTCCAACTACATCCAGGCGATCGAGCAGCTCACCATGACCACGCTGCGCAACGTCGTCGGCGGCATGGACCTCGAGCAGACCCTGACCAGCCGGGAGACGATCAACAGCGGGCTGTCGGCCGTCCTCGACGAGACCACCGGGCGCTGGGGCATCAAGGTCAAGCGCGTGGAGATCAAGGGCATCGAGCCGCCGCCGTCCATCAAGGACGCGATGGAGAAGCAGATGCGCGCCGACCGCGACAAGCGGGCGTTCATCCTCACGGCCGAGGGCCAGCGGCAGTCGGCGATCCTCACCGCCGAGGGCAACAAGCAGGCGGCGATCCTCAACGCGGAGGGCGATCGCGAGGCGGTCATCCTGGCCGCCCAGGCGGAGCGCGAGTCCGCGATCCTGCGTGCGCAGGGTGAGGGCCAGGCGATCCAGACCGTCTTCCAGGCGATCCACGACGGCCGCCCCGACCAGTCGCTGCTGGCCTACCAGTACCTCCAGATGATGCCGAAGATCGCCGAGGGCGACGCCAACAAGCTCTGGGTGATCCCCTCCGAGATCACCAAGGCGCTCGAGGGACTCGGCTCCTCCATCCACGAGATCGCCGGCATCCCGAAGCACACCTCAGGACCGGCCAAGCGGGTCGAGATGGGGCCGACCGAGCCGACCATCTCCTTCGAGTCCGGGGACCGCGAGCAGAGCGCGGCCGGCGAGGCGGCGCGGCAGGCGATCGCCGAGGCACAGAGCGCCGCTGGTCCCGGCACCGGCACGACGACGCCGTCGGAAGCCCCCACGGCGGAGTGACTGCGGTCGAACTCGGCGCGCTTCTCTTCGCCGGCGTCTGGGCGGGCGTCATCAACACCATCGTCGGGTCCGGCACCCTGGTCACCTTCCCGACGATGCTGGCGCTCGGAATCCCCCCCGTCACGGCCAACATGTCCAACTGCATCGGCCTGGTCCCGGGCTCGGTCGCGGGCGCGTTCGGCTATCGCCGTGAGCTCGTCGGCCAGCGGACGCGGATCCTGCGCCTGACGAGTGCCGTCCTGCTCGGCGGCGTCGTCGGCGCGGTCCTCCTGCTGGTGCTGCCGCCGCGCGCGTTCGAGGCGATCGTGCCCGCCCTCATCCTGTTCGGCGTGGCCCTGGTGGCCCTGCAGCCCTGGCTGGCCCGACGCGTGCGCGAGCGGGCCGAGGCGGGCGAGACCAACGCGCCCGACGCCGAATGGGTCTGGCCCGCCATGTTCATGACCGGGGCGTACGGCGGCTACTTCGGCGCTGCCTTCGGAGTCATCAGCATGGGCGTCCTCGGCGCGGGGGTGCACGACGCGATGCAGCGACTCAACGCGGTCAAGAACATCCTCGCCGCCTCCGCCAACGCCGTCGCCTCGGTGGTGTTCATCGTCGTCGCGCAGTTCGACCTCGTCGACGGCGTCGACATCGCCTGGCTGGCCACGGCCGTGCTGGCCGTGGGTGCCGTGGGCGGCGGCCTCCTCGGGGCATCCGTCGGTCGCAGGCTGTCACCGCTCGTGCTCCGCGGGGTCATCGTGACGGTCGGCTTCGTCGCCGCGGCGGTGATCGTCGCGGGCTGAGCCCCGTGGGTCGCTAGCCGCGGTTGAGGAACAACCCCGCGACGCCGGAGCCGACCGCGCCGAGTGCGCCGCCGATCAGCATCGCGCCTGCGACCTTCGGGACCCGGCCACCTCGGAGCTCGAGGGCGCCGGTCGCTGCGTCCGCACCGTCGACGGCCATGCCGACGATCGTGAGGTTGCGGCGCAGCGCGCCCTTCGACAGGAGCGTGATCGCGCCGAGCGCGATCTCCCGCGCCCCGAACATGCGGCCGAAGTAGCCGAGCTGCGGGTTCTCGGCCGGGGCCAGGCCGAACAGGCGGGCAGTGGGGGTGGGGGCGGCCAGTGCGCCGACGCCGATGGCGATGCGGCCCAGGGAGATGCCAGTCACGGGATCCATGAGGCGAGGCTAGCGCCCCGGGACGGCGGTCTCAGGGCACGCCGCACCGGAGGCCGAGGTCAGGAGACGTAGGTCGACAACCAGCGGTCGATCTCGTCGTAGGCCCGCTTGCGGGGGGTCGGTCGGGACAGCAGCACGTCGTGGACCGCGCCGGGGATGGCGATGTAGGTCGTGTGCTTGCCGACCGCCGTCGCCCACCGGCGGATCTGGCGCACGTCGAGCACCAGGTCGGTGCAGAACACGTCGTCGCAGAGCTCCCTCGGCGCGCTGCTGCGGTCGGAGGAGAGCACCAGCACCGGCGCCGGAACGTCGAGGCCGCGCTGCACCTGCGCATGCCCGATCCGGATGGCGCGCAGCCACCCGAAGCGCACGGGGAAGGACCCGAGCGGCTTCCAGGTGAGGTCGAAGTCCCATTCGCCGTCGTGCTCGCGGTGCAGGCTGCGCGTGTAGAACCCGGTCACCTCGCGCCTGAGCTCTCGCATCGGCTGGCGCCGGCCGACGCGGTCGATCACCGTGGTCATTGCCGGTGATCGCATCCACGACCTGCCCTGGAGGTCGAGCCAGGGGGAGTTGAGGACGAGGCCCGCGAGCTCCGTCGGCTTCCGCGAGTCGGCCCACAAGGAGACGATCAGCCCGCCCGTGGAGTGGGCGGTGAGGACGACCCTGGTGTGGCCGTCCCGCACGGTGATCCGCTCCCATGCGGCGTCGAGCTCCTCGAAGTACTCGGCCAGGTCGGCGACGTACGTGGCGGACTGGTGCGGCCGCAGCGACCGCCCGTACTTGCGCAGGTCCAGGCCATACATGTCGTGACCGCGCTCGATCCACCACTCGCCGTGCTCCGCGTGGAAGAAGTAGTCCGAGAACCCGTGGACGTGCAGGGTCGCCCGGTCGGTGGGGGAGCCCGTGCGGCGGCTCACCAGGGTCGCAACGACCTCGCCCTCGAAGTCGGGCTCCAGCGGGATGGTCTCGGCCACCCACGGCGCGCCGAGGACGTCGGTGACGACCTCGTAGGAGGACTCGGTGCGATGCGTGGACTGCTCGGTCACAAGACGATCCTCCCACCGTCCGGTGCACAAACGGGTGGACCCGGTCCGATCAAGGGGGGTTGGCCGGACCGGGCCCGAAGCCGAGCGTACCTGCGTAGGCTGATCGGGTGAATCACCGCCCCGCCGACCTGTCGGCCCACGATAGGCCGGACAGCGGTGCGGGCCGCTCTGCGGAAGCGGTCCTCGCCGAGCTGCGCGACCGCCTCCAGGCGCGGGCGAAGGTCCCACCGCTGCCGCCAGGATGGCACCAGCAGTCCGCGATGCTGGCCGCCGAGGGCTTCGAGTACGGCGGGGACTTCATCATCGCCGACCTCTTGACCGAACGGGGCGTCCTTCAGATGGTGCTGGTCGATGTCTGCGGCAGCGGCGAGTCCGCTGTTCCCGCAGCACTCCGGTTCGCGGGCGCGCTGGAGAGCCTGATCGTGGCCGTGCCGGCCGAGCGGCTGCTCACCGGTGCGAACGACTATCTCCTGCGCCAGCCCTCCGAGGAGAGCTTCGCGACCGCCGTCCACGTTGCGATCGACCTGACGACCGGTGACTACCTGATCCGCAGCGCCGGTCACCCGCCGGCTCTGCGGTGGCGCGCCGCCACGGCCACCTGGGAGGTGGACAACGCCCGGGGCACCGCCCTGGGCGTGAGCGAGACCCCCGAGGTCCACGTGAGTGAGGGTGTCCTGGCCCCCGGTGAGGCGCTGTTGTTCTACACCGACGGCGTCGTCGAGTCCCGGTCCCAGGACATCGACGAGGGCATCACCTGGCTCCGAAAGACGGCCCACGCCGCCGTGCTCGACGGCTGGACCGGGGTGGCGAAACGGATCATCGACCTCGTCGACCGGGGCGACGACGACCGCGCGGTGCTGGTCCTGGGGAGGGATCCGGAATATAGTTGACATGTCACCTGTTTTCCCCGGCGACAGACACCAGAGTCCCCGAGACCACCAGGGAGCGGACATGCAGATCGGCATCTTCACCGTCGGCGACGTCACCACCGACCCGACGACCGGCCGTACGCCGAGCGAGCACGAGCGGATCAAGGCGACGGTCGCGATCGCGAAGAAGGCCGAGGAGGTGGGTCTCGACGTGTTCGCGACCGGGGAGCACCACAACCCACCGTTCATCGCGTCCAACCCGACAGCGACGCTCGCCTACATCGGCGCGCAGACCGAGCGGATCATCCTCTCCACCGCCACCACGCTGATCACGACGACCGATCCCGTCCTGATCGCTGAGGACTACGCCAAGATCCAGCACCTCACCGACGGTCGCGTCGACCTGATGCTGGGGCGCGGCAACACCGGCCCGGTCTACCCGTGGTTCGGCAAGGACATTCGCCAGGGCATCAACCTCGCAATCGAGAACTACGCGCTGCTGCGCCGGCTGTGGACCGAGGACGTCGTGGACTGGGAGGGCCGTTTCCGGACCCCGCTGCAGGGCTACACCTCGACCCCACGCCCGCTCGACGGCGTCGCCCCGTTCGTGTGGCACGGCTCGATCCGCAGCCCGGAGATCGCCGAGCAGGCGGCCTACTACGGCGACGGGTTCTTCCACAACCACATCTTCTGGCCCGCGTCGCACACCGCGCAGATGGTGCGCCTCTACCGCGAGCGCTTCGAGCACTACGGCCACGGCTCGGCCGAGCAGGCGATCGTGGGCCTCGGCGGGCAGTTCTTCATGCGCAGGAACAGCCAGGACGCGTGGAACGAGTTCCGCCCGTACTTCGACAACGCCCCGGTCTACGGCCACGGGCCTTCGCTCGAGGACTTCACCCAGCAGACGCCGCTGACCGTCGGCTCGCCGCAGCAGGTGCTGGAGCGCACCCTGTCGTTCCGAGAGTACGCAGGGGACTACCAGCGCCAGCTGTTCCTGCTCGACCACGCCGGCCTGCCGCTCAAGACGGTCCTCGAGCAGCTCGACCTCCTGGGCGAGATCCTCCCCGAGATGCGCAGGGGGTTCGCCGAGGGCCGGCCCGGCCAGGTGCCGGACGCGCCGACCCACGCCTCGCTCGTCCAGGCCGCGGGGGGACCCATGGATGCCACCGTCCACGTCGAGGGCGACTCCGCCACGGGCACCAGTGACCGCGACCTCCACGACCCCGAGGTCGCCCGGATACTCGAAGGAGAGCTGTGACCATGGACCGTTCGATCACCGTCATCTCCGCGGGGCTGTCCGTCCCGTCCTCGACCAGGGTCCTGGCCGAGCTGCTCGGGTCCGCCGCCGAGCGGGCCGTCACCGCTCGGGGTGAGGAGGTCGAGGTGGAGTACGTCGAGCTGCGCCCGCTCGCGCACGCGCTGGCCGATCACCTGCTGACCGGCTTCCCCTCGGGTGACCTCGCCGACGCCATCGACAAGGTCACCGCGGCCGACGCGCTGGTGGTGGTGACGCCCGTCTTCTCCGGCTCCTACTCCGGTCTGTTCAAGACGTTCTTCGACGTCCTCCGGGTCGGTGCGCTGGAAGGCAAGCCCGTCCTGATCGCCGCCACCGCCGGGACGGCGCGCCACAGCCTCGTGCTCGACCATGCGCTGCGCCCGCTCTTCTCCTACCTGCGCGCACTCGTGGTGCCCACCGGGATCTTCGCCGCCAGCGAGGACTTCGGAGGGGGCGCGGTCGACGGCGGCCTGCGCAAGCGCGCCGACCGCGCGGCGACCGAGCTGGCCGCGCTGCTGGGCTGCTCGGGCCAGGCGACGGTCCGGCAGGTCGCGCGACGCCGCTCGGTCGACGACGAGTTCGCCGCGCCCACACCGTTCGAGCAGCTGCTCCGCGAAGCCAGCGACGGCGACACGGTCCGCTGACTCAGGCCCGCGGCGACACGTCCTTCGCGATCTCCTCGGGCATCGGCTCGTAGTGGGCGAAGGTCCGGGTGAACGTGCCGGCTCCGTGCGTCATCGACCGCAGGTCGATCGCGTAGCGCACCAGGTCCCGCTGCGGAACCTGGGCGCGGACCACGATGTCCTGCGTCCCGGTCGGGGAGGTGACCTGGTCGGTTCCGAGCAGTCGGCCGCGCCGTGCCGACAGATCGGACATCACGGTGCCGACGAGCTCGTCGGGCACCACGACCGCGACCTCGTCGAAGGGCTCGAGCAGCAGCACCGGCGTCTGCGCGGCGGCGTCCCGCAGCGCCAGCGCACCGGCGGTCTGGAAGGCCATGTCCGAGGAGTCGACACTGTGCGACTTGCCGTCGACGAGCGTGACCCGGATGTCGACGACGGGATATTCCGCACGGACCCCACGCTCCATCTGGGCCCGGACGCCCTTCTCGACGCTCGGGATGAACTGCCGTGGCACGGCCCCGCCGACGACCTTGTCGACGAACTCGAACCCTGATCCCTCAGGCAGCGGCTCCACCGTGATGTCGCAGACGGCGTACTGGCCGTGTCCGCCCGACTGCTTGACGTTCCGGCCGTGTCCCTGAGCAGCGCCGCCGAAGCACTCGCGCAGAGGGATGACGACCTCGCGCTGCTCGATGCCGACGCCGTACCGCTCCCGGAGCCGCTCCAGGGCCACGTCGGCGTGCGACTCGCCGACCACCCACAGGACGATCTGGCCGGTCTCGGCGACGAACTGCACCCGCAGGCTGGGGTCCTCGGCGGCGAGACGGGCGAGCGCACCCGAGAGCTTGTCCTCGTCGGAGCGGGTGGCCGCCTCGATCGCGATCGGGAGGAGCGGGTCGGGCATCGCCCACGGGCGGAGTACGACGGGCCGGTCCGGGTCGGAGAGCGTGTCGCCGGTCTCCGCCCGGGTGAGCCGGCCGATCGTCGCGATGTCCCCGGCGACGACACGCGACGCCAGCACCTGGTGCGCGCCGAACGGGTGGGCCAAGGCCCCGATCCGTTCGTCCTCGTCGTGGTCCTCGTGGTCGGGGAGGTCGAAGAACGAGGCGAAGTGGCCGGAGACGTGGAGCCGCATGTCCGGATCGAGGGTCCCGGAGAAGACCCGCACCAGGCTCAGGCGGCCGACGTACGGGTCGCTCGCCGTCTTGACGACCTCGGCGACCAGCGGGCCCGAGGGGTCGCACGTGACGACGCCGGCTGAACCTCCGGCGGGCGTGAAGACCTCCGGTGCCCGGTGCTCGAGGGGTGAGGGGAACGCTCGCACGCACAGGTCGAGCAGCTCGGCCACGCCGTCACCGGAGGTCGCGCACACCGGCACCACCGGGAAGAACCCCGCCTGTGCGATGGCCTTCTCGAGGTCGGCGACGAGGGTCTTCTCGTCGATCTGCTCGCCGCTCACGTAGCGGTCCATCAGCGTCTCGTCCTCGGACTCCTCGATCACGGCCTCGATCAGCTCGGCGCGTCGCGGGTCGTCGGCGCCGTCCCCGAGGAGGGGAGCGACCCCGCCCCCCGTCGGGACGCAGACGGGCAGCACCTTGGCGCCGGTCGGACCGCCGAAGGCCTGCTGCGTCGCGACGAGCACGCCCTCGGGGTCGGCCCGGGCGTGGTCGAGCTTGCTGATGACGACCGCCCGGGGCATCGAGACGTCGGCGCACTCCTGCCAGAGCCGCCGCGTGGCGGCGTCGACGCCCTCGTTGGCGGCGATCACGAACAGGGCACAGTCGGCGGCCCGCAGGCCTGCGCGGACCTCACCCACGAAGTCGGCGTACCCCGGGGTGTCGACGAGGTTGACCTTGACCCCGGCGTGCACGACCGGGGCGACGGCGAGCGAGACGGAGCGGCCCCGGACGCGTTCGCCGTCCTCGTGGTCGCAGACGGTCGTGCCATCGGTGACCGCGCCGGCCCGAGTGATCGCGCCGGCGTGGACCAGCATCGCCTCGACGAGCGAGGTCTTCCCTGAGTGGGTGGGCCCGACCAGAACGACGTTGCGGATCCGGTCGGGCCCCGGCGCCGCCAGGTCGTGAGCGGTGACCTTCCGGGACGTCTTGTCGGCCATGCCCTCAGCCAACCGCTAGGTGGCCTACGGCACAAGCGTCAGTGCTGGTAGGTGCCGGTGATCATCGCTCGGCCGAGTGTCTTGAAGGCGAGGTTGAACCCGACGACGGCCGGCGTGGCCGACCGGTCGACGCCGAGCTTCGGCTCCTTCACGGCGTGCACGACGAACATGTACCGGTGGACCTGGTCGCCTTGCGGCGGCGCGGCGCCGGCGAAGTCCGGCGTGCCGAAGTCGTTCCGCACGTGGAAGGCGCCGTCCGGCAGCGCGTCGTCCGAGGCGCCTGCTCCGGTCGGCAGGCTGGTCACGTCGGCCGGGATGTCGACGACCACCCAGTGCCAGAAGCCGCTGGGGATCGGGGCGTCGGGGTCGAAGCACGTCACGACGTAGCTCTGGGTGCCCTCCGGCCCGGGCTCCCAGGTGAGCTCCGGTGAGGTGTTGCCCTTGCCATAGACCTGGTCGTCCTTGAGCGGCCGGGCGTCGCTGACGTCGGCGCTGGTGACGCTGAACGACGGGACCGAGGGGAGCAGCGGGTAGGGGTCGGGGGCCACGGGGCGATCGAGACTCATGTCACCGAAGTTAGTCCGCTACCTGACCGGTGTCACCGACAGGTCGGGGGCAGTCGGGAGAATAGGCCCGTGACCGACTTTCCGCCGTACCCCTCGGGCCTCCGTCTGGCCGGCCGCCGTGTCCTCGTCGTCGGCGGCGGGCACGTCGCCCAGCGCCGGGTGCCGCAGCTGATCGCCGTGGGTGCCGACGTCCACGTCGTCTCCCCGCACACCACGCCTGCGATCGAAGGGCTGGTCGGGTCCGGAGAGATCACCTGGCACCAGCGCGCCTTCGAGGACGCGGACCTCGACGGGGCCTGGTACGTCATGGCGGTCACCGACGACCGCCCGGTCAACGACCACGTCAGCGCACTGTGCGACGAGCGTCGGATCTTCTGCGTGCGGTCCGACGACGCGAGCCTGGGCACCGCCTGGACGCCGGCGGTGGGTCGCCACGCGGACGTCACGGTCGCGGTCCTGGGCAGTCCCGATCCCCGTCGTACGGCGGCGCTCCGGGACGAGATCGTCGAGGGGCTGCGTGAGGGCACGATCGCTGCGCCCCACCATCGCGACAAGACGCCCGGGGTGACCCTCGTCGGCGGTGGACCGGGCGATCCGGAGCTGATGTCGGTCGCAGGTCGCCGGGCGCTGATGGAGGCCGACGTCGTCGTCGCCGACCGGCTCGCCCCGCGTGAGCTCCTGGGCGAGCTGCCTCACGACGTCGAGCTGATCGACGTGGCCAAGCTGCCACGGGGGCGGTCGGCCCAGCAGGACGAGATCAACCGGGTCATCGTCGAGCGCGCCCTCGAGGGCAAGCGGGTGGTGCGCTTCAAGGGTGGCGACAACTTCGTCTTCGGCCGAGGCTACGAGGAGGTGCTCGCCTGCCGCGCGGCCGGTGTGCCCGTCACCGTGATCCCGGGCCTCACCTCCCCGGTCTCCGTCCCGGCCGTCGCCGGCATCCCGGTGACCCACCGAGGCGTGGCGCACGAGTTCGCAGTGGTGTCCGGCCACCTGCCGCCCGGCCATCCCGAGTCGCTGGTCGACTACGACGCCCTGGGCCGCCTCCGGGGCACCGTGGTGGTGATGATGGGCGTGGAGAACGCCTCGCAGATCGCCGACGCCCTGGTCGCCGGCGGACGCTCCGCCGACACACCGGTGGCCGTGGTGTGCGACGGCACCATGCCGACCCAGCGCACCGTGCTGGCCACGCTCGACACCCTCGCCAAGCAGCTGGAGGCCGAGGCGGTCAAGCCGCCCGCGATCATCGTGATCGGCGAGGTGGTGCGCGTCGCACACCCCGATGCCTTCCCGGCCGGTGGCTGAGCCCGCCGGTGGCTGAACTTGTCGAGGTCACGTCGGCCGACGACCCGCGGCTGGCCGACTACCGCGACCTCCGCGACGTCGAGCTGCGCAAGCACCTCGAGGCCGAGCACGGGCTCTTCCTCGCGGAGGGGGAGAAGGTCGTGCGCCGGGCGGTGGAGGCCGGCTTCACGCCGCGGTCGTACCTGATGGCGCCGCGGTGGCTCGACGGCCTGGCCGACGTGCTGGAGCGCTCCGACGCACCCTGCTTCGTGGTGTCCGAGGCGCTGGCCGAGGAGGTCACCGGGTTCCATGTGCACCGCGGGGCCCTCGCCTCTCTGGAACGGCGGCCGCTGCCGCCTGTCGAGGAGGTCCTGGCCGGCGCGCGGTCGGTCCTGGTGCTCGAGGACATCGTCGACCACACGAACGTCGGGGCCATCCTGCGCTCCGGAGCCGCGCTCGGCTTCGACGCGGTGCTGCTCGCTCCGCGGTGCGCCGACCCGCTCTACCGTCGCTCGATCAAGGTCGCGATGGGCGCCGTCTTCACCCTGCCCTGGACGCGCCTGCCCGACTGGTACGGCGCCCTGCCGACCCTCTCTGCCGCCGGTTTCACCACGGTCGCGCTGACCCTCGGTGAGGACGCGGTGCCGATCGAGCAGGCCGTGGCCGGCCTGGACAAGGTCGCGCTCGTCCTGGGCTCGGAGGGCCACGGCCTCTCGGAGCGCTGGCAGCAGTCAGCCGACCGGCGGGCGATCATCCCGATGGCCGCTGGCATCGACAGCCTGAACGTGGCGGCCGCGACTGCCGTCGCCTGCTACGTGACTGCACGGCGCTGACCCACGGGGTAGCCTTCTGGCACCGATATGAGGAGGCTTCGCCATGTTCATCGAGGTTCCCGAGGGCAAGGACCCGGTCGGCTACGTCTGGGGCGAGCTGGTTCCGGGCATCGGTCCGGCCGCGTCGGCCTTCGCCATGAGCATCTACGAGCGCGGCACCCTCGGCCTGCGCGAGTTCGAGGCCGCTCGGCTGCGGATCGCCCAGATCAACGGCTGCCGCTTCTGCCTGGACTGGCGCACCGAGCGCGACGGCGAGAAGGTCGAGGAGGGCTATCTCCGCGCCGTCGAGGAGTGGCGTACGACGGCGGGTCTCGACGAGCGCAGTCGGCTCGCTGCGGAGTACGCCGAGCGCTTCGCCACCGACCACCACGGGATCGACGACGCGTTCTGGGCGCGGATGCGCGCGTCGTACTCCGACCGGGAGATCGCCGAGCTCTCGATGTGCCTGGGTTCCTGGATCGCTTTCGGCCGGCTCAACCGGGTGCTCGGACTCGACACGGCGTGCGTGCTGCCGAGCCACGCGGTCGCGGCCGACGCCTGATCAGCCCGCAGGAGCGCGCCGGGCAGATCGACAGCCCTCAGGTCGACCGTCACCAGGTGGAAGGCCGGCCGAATCCCTCGCGGCGTCAGGTGGGCCAGTCCGGCGGGTACTCCTCGGCGGCCGCATCGTGCTGCTTGCGCAGCTTCTTCATCGCCTTCGCCGACACGCGGTCGCCGAAGACGGTGCCGCGGGTGTGGTCGGTCTCGTGCTGGAGGCACTTCGCGAGCAGTCCGTCGCCCTCGAACCGCACCGGCTCGCCGTCCAGACCCTGGCCCTCCACGACCGCGAAGTCCGGGCGGGCGCAGGCCACGAACGCACCCGGGTAGGACAGGCATCCCTCGAGGCTGTCGTCGAGCCGACGCTCCCTGCCCTCGGGCAGGACCAGGGTCGGGTTGCACACCACGCCGACCACCCGCTGGTCCGACTCGTCGGGGCAGTCGAACACGAACATCGCGACGTCCTCGCCGATCTGGCAGGCGGCGAGGCCCACCCCCTCGGCGGCGTACATGGTGGCGACCATGTCGGCCGCGAGCTTCCGCAGGGAGTCGTCGAAGACCGTGACAGGCTGCTGCGGGCGGTGCATGATCGGGGTTCCCCAGCGGGTCATCGGACGCACCCGGCCGCCTCCGGGGAGCGGCCCGTGCGGCGCTACGGCGGGTGACTCGAGCTCCTCGTTGCCGCTGAACATGGGGAGAGCCTAGGCAGCGCGCCGGGACGTGACGCACCCGACCCCGGAAATCGGGCCCCTGCTGTAGCGCGCTGTGTAACTCACAGTTACATTGACGGCATGTCCCTGATCAGCAACCTCAAGCCGGGCGGCAAGTTCGGGGTTCCGAGCACGGAGAGCCGAGACCCCATCGGCTTCCTCGTCGCCGGCCTCAACCGGCTCGCCCAGAGCGACCTCATCGACAAGGTCGGTCTGCGCAGGCAGACCGAGCAGGTGGTCTTCAACGTCACCCGCACCGGGTTCAAGACGATGACCAACGCCAGCCGCACCTTCGCGAAGGCCGGCAAGAAGGGGCAGCCGGGCGCTCGCCCCGCGAAGGCGCGGTCGACCGGCGTCTTCGACCTGACCCCCACCGAGGATGAGCAGATGCTCGTCGACCTGGTGGGCGAGTTCGCCGAGGAGGTCGTGCGGCCCGCCGCGGCCGAGGCCGACGCTGCGTGCGCCGCGCCCGAACCGCTGCTCAAGGCCAGCCTCGAGATCGGCCTGCCGATCCTCGGCCTGCCCGAGTCGCTGGGCGGCGTCTCCGAGGAGCGGTCGGCCATGGCCGGCACCCTGGTCGCGGAGGCGCTCGCCAAGGGCGACATGGGTCTCGCGGTCGCAACGCTGGCGCCCGGATCGGTCGCGACCGCGATCGGCCTCTGGGGCACCGACCAGCAGCAGCAGACCTACCTGCCGGCGTTCACCGCCGACGCCGTCCCCGCGGCCGCCCTCGCGCTCAACGAGCCCACTGTCCTGTTCGACGTGCTCAGCCCGGCCGCGACGGCCGTGAGGTCCGGTGACGGCTACGTCCTCAACGGCGTGAAGAGCCTGGTCGCCCGCGGGGACAGCGCGGAACTGTTCATCGTCGGCGCCAGCCTCGACGGCAAGCCGGTCCTCTTCCTCGTCGAGTCCTCCACCGAGGGCCTCAGCATCGAGGGCGACCCCGCCATGGGGGTCCGCGCCGCGACCATGACCAAGCTCCTCCTCGAGGACGTGAAGGTCCCCGGCGAGGCCGTGCTCGGCGAGACAGACGGCTCCACCTACACCGACTGCGTGCGCCTCTCGCGCCTGGCGTGGTGCGCGCTGTCCCTCGGCACGGCACAGGCGGTGCTCGACTACGTGACGCCGTACGTCAAGGAGCGCGAGGCGTTCGGCGAGCCGATCGCCCACCGCCAGTCGGTGGCGTTCATGGTCGCCAACATCGCCATCGAGCTGCAGGCCATGCGCCTGCTGACCTACCGCGCGGCCTCGCGAGCCGCGGCAGGCAAGGACTTCAGCCGCGAGGTCGCGCTCGCCCGCAGGATCTGCGCCGAGAAGGGCATGCAGATCGGCAACGACGGCGTGCAGCTGCTCGGTGGCCACGGCTTCGTCAAGGAGCACCCGGTCGAACGTTGGTACCGCGACCTGCGTGCCATCGGCATCATGGAAGGGACGGTGCTGGTCTGATGGCCATCAACCTCGAGGTGCCCCGGAAGCACCGGGCTCTGATCGACCAGGCCCACCAGGTCGCGATGAACATGCTGCGGCCGATCTCACGCAAGTACGACCTCGCCGAGCACGAGTATCCGAAGGAGCTCGACGTCCTCGCCGCGATGATCGACGGCCTCGCGGAGTCGGGGGCGAGCGAGGGCGCCGGCGCGACCGGCGTCCGTCGCGACGCCAACGGCGACGACGGCAAGAGCGCCGTCAAGAACGGCGCCAACATGGCCTCGGTGACCTCGATCGCCGAGATGTGCTGGGGCGACGTCGGCCTCATGCTGTCGTTCCCGCGCCAGGGCCTGGGCAACTCGGCCATCGCCTCGGTGGCCGACGACGAGCAGCTCAAGCGGTTCGAGGGCAAGTGGGCGTCCATGGCGATCACCGAGCCGAGCTTCGGCTCGGACTCGGCCGCCGTCTCGACCACCGCTGTGCTCGACGGCGACGAGTACGTCATCAACGGCGAGAAGATCTTCGTCACCGCCGGTGAGCGCTCGGACTGCGTCGTCGTGTGGGCGACGCTGGACAAGTCGCTCGGTCGCGCCGCGATCAAGTCGTTCGTCGTGGAGAAGGGCACCCCCGGCCTCAAGGTCGAGCGGCTCGAGGACAAGCTCGGCATCCGGGCCTCCGACACGGCGGTGATCACCTTCACGGACTGCCGCGTCCCGAAGGAGAACCTCATGGGCTCTCCCGAGATCAACGTCGAGCAGGGCTTCGCCGGGGCGATGGCGACCTTCGACAACACCCGCCCCCTGGTGGCGGCCATGGCCGTCGGTTGCGCGCGGGCCTCGCTCGATCTGACCCGCGACCTGCTCGCCCAGGCCGGCGTCGAGATCGACTACGACCGGCCGGCGTACCTTCAGCACGCGGCTGCGGCCAAGTTCGTCCAGCTCGAGGCCGACTGGGAGGGCGCGCGCCTGCTCACCCTCCAGGCCGCCTGGATGGCCGACAACCGCAAGCCGAACTCGCTCGAGGCCTCGATGGCCAAGGCCAAGGCCGGCCGGGTCGGCTCGGACGTCACGCTCTCGTGCGTGGAGCTCTGCTCGTCGGTGGGCTACTCGGAGACGGAGCTGCTCGAGAAGTGGGCACGCGACTCCAAGATCCTCGACATCTTCGAGGGCACCCAGCAGATCCAGCAGCTGATCGTGGCCCGCCGGATCCTCAACCTGTCCAGCGCCGAGCTCAAGTGAGCGTGTGGGCGCCCGCGGCCGGGTGCACCAGGTGGTGCGTCGGCCGCGGGTGGCCCGCGGCGGCGAAGGCGGAGTCGATGCTGTCGCGCACCTTGGCGACACCGCCGGCGCCTCCCTCCGCGGTCGAGACCAACGCGATCGTGCAGCCGCCGAACCCGCCTCCGGTCATCCGAGCGCCGAGTGCCCCGCCCTCGTGGGCCGCGTCGACCGCGAGGTCGACCTCGGGCACGGTGACCTGGAAGTCGTGGCGCAGGGACGCGTGCGAGGCGGCCATGAGCGAGCCGAGCGCGGCCCAGTCGGCGTCGGCGAGCGCGTCGACCGACTCCTCGACC
>NZ_SSXI01000080.1 GCF_004803405.1 Nocardioides sp.
CGGCGCGGCGGTCGCCGTCCCCGGGCTGATCGCGGAGGACGACCGGACGGTCGCCTGGACGCCCAACCTCAAGATCACCGGCACCGGGATGGCCGACGCCGTCGACGCGGCCTTCGGCTGGACGGACCGGGTGCGGGTCAGCAACGACGCCGACTGCGGCGCGCTGGCGGAGCTGCATCACGGGGCGGGCCGCGGCTCGGCGCACATGCTGTACCTGACCGGCACCGTCGGGATCGGTGCCGGACTCGTGGACGAGGGGCGCCTGGTGCGCGGCGCACGCGGATTCGCCGGCGAGGTCGGGCACCTGCCGATCGGCGAGGCGGACGCGCCCTGCGGCTGCGGCAGAACCGGGTGCTGGGAGGCCTCGGTCGGCCTGCACGCGCTGCTCGCGGCGGTCGGGATGGACGAGCTGTCGACACCGGACGAGACCGCGGTGGCGGTGTCCCGCGCCGCGTCGGAGGACCCTCGCGTTCGTGCGGGAGTGACCCACGTGGGCCGCTGGCTCGGCCGTGGCCTGGCCGTCGTCACCGGCGTCCTCGACCCGGAGGTCATCGTCCTGGGCGGGTACTTCGCGCCCCTGGGCGACCTGATCCTCGGGCCCGCCGGTGCCGAGCTCGACGCCACGCTCGCGGCGCGGGTGCAGGCTCGTCCCGAGCTGCGCCTGGGCGCGCTCGGCACCGAGTCGGCAGCGCTCGGCGCCGCGGAGCGCGCCCTCGGTGAGGTGTACGCCGACGGGCTCGACCTCGCGGGCTAGGTCCCGCAGCTCGAGTGGTCAGCCGGCGATGCGTGCCGGCGCGTCGGTGACCGCGGTGCCCAGACTGGCGACGGGGTCGACGAACACCGGCTCCATCGCCATCTCCGCGGCTCCCAGGAGCACCGAGTCGCTGCCGAGGCCGGGCAGCGCGAGCCGCACCGAGTCGTAGGCCGGCCGCAGCGCCCGCTCGGCGAGCCCGCTGGTCACCTCGGTGCCCATCAGCCGGAACAGGGGACGGAAGTACCCACCGAGGATCACCACCCGCGGGTTGAACGCGTTGACGACCGCGGCCAGCCCGCGGCCGAGATCCCGGGCCACCGGACGCAGCTCGCGCAGCGGCACGGTGACGTCCTCGAGCACCTCGCCCAGCCGTGCCACCTGGTCCGCCGGGCACCGGATCGCCTCGGCGATCGCGTGGGCGCCGACCACCGTCTCCCAGCAGCCGTTGCTGCCGCAGTGGCAGCGCTCGCCGTCGGGGTCGAAGCAGAGGTGGCCGACCTCGCCGGCATAGCCCGCGGCGCCCTCCAGCCGGACCCCGTTGGTGATCACCCCGGCGCCGACACCGACGTTGCCGGAGATGTAGATGACGTCGTCCATGCCGACGGCCGCGCCGCGGCGGTGCTCGGCGAGGGCACCGAGGTCGGCATCGTTGCCCAGCGCGATGGGCACGTCCAGCGAGAGGGCGGCGAGCACGATCGACCCGAAGGAGACGTCGTGCCAGCCGAGGTTGGGTGCGTGCCGCACGAGGCCGTCATTCCGCCGCACCAGAGCGGGGACGGCGATGCCGATGCCGATGAGCGGCGCGTCCGCGGGGGACACCGCCACGACCTGACGGATCAAGGCGGCCACCGTCGCGCCCACCTGCCACGCCTCGGTCTCCTGGGGGATCGGCGCGCCCGCGCGCTCCCACACCTTCCCGCCCAGGCCGACCCGCGCGACCTCGGCCTTGTCGACGCCGAGGTCGACGGCGACGACGTACGGCCCGTCGTCCCGGATCCGCACCCCCGCAGACGGGCGCCCGGCCGTCCGCCGACCGGTGGCCGGCAACGCGTGCTCGATCAGTCCCAGGGAGTCGAGCTCGGTCACCAGTCCGGCGATGGTCGAGCGGTTGAGCCCCATCCGTCCGGTGAGCTCGGCGCGCGAGATCTCACCGAGGTCGTGCACATGCCGCAGCAGCGTCCCGAGATTGTGGCGCCGGACGGCCTCCTGGTTGGTGCCGGTGCCGCCGCGCTGGGCAGGGGCCATGGCTAGACCCCGCTGGCTGAGCGTCGGCGTCGTGAGACCGCGTCCACGCTCGCGGCCAGGAGCAGCACGCTGCCGGTCACGAGGAAGTTGATGTAGGAGGCCTGGTCGAGCAGGCCCAGGCCGTTGGGGATGGTGGCGATGACCAGGCCGCCGACCACCGCGTCCATGGCGCGCCCGCGTCCGCCGAAGAGGCTGGTGCCACCGATGACCGCCGCGCCCACGGCGTACAGCAGCTCGTTGCCACCGCCCGAGCCTGGCGAGACCTTGCCGGTGTACGACGCCGCGAGGATGCCGCTGACCGCGGCCATGCCGGAGCAGATCACGAACGCGGCGATCTTCATGCGCTTGACGTTGATGCCGGCCCGTCGCGCCGCCTCGGCGTTGCCGCCGACGGCGTAGAGGTGGCGGCCGAAGCGGGTCCGGGTGAGCACGAAGGTCCAGAAGAGCAGCAGCGCGATCACGACGGGCGCCACCCACGGGATGCCGCTGATGTTGAAGATCGCGGGGTTCACGGCGCGGTTCTGGTTGAGGAGTGCGGTCAGGCCGAGCACGATCGCGCTGAGCAGTGCGATCCGGAGCAGCACCAAGGAGAGCGGCTTGTGGACGAGGCCCTTGGCCACCCGCGACCGGTGCTGCCAGAGGGTCAGCGCCGCGAATCCGACCACGATGACGACGGCCGCGATCCAGCCGGCGGTGACCGGCACGTTCTTGATCGAGAGTCCGCGCAGCACCTCGTTGTTGAACCGCAGCGAGCCGCCCGAGCCGATCAGCTTGAGTGGGACGGCCTGCAGCGCAAGGAAGAAGGCCAGGGTCACCACGAAGGAGGGGATCCCGAGCATGGCGACGAGGGCCCCGATCACCAGTCCGATCAGCACGCCGACGCCGACGCCGGTCAGGACGGCCAGCCACCAGGTCCAGCCGTGGTCCAGCATCACCAGCGCCGTGATCGTCGCGGACGCCCCACCGGCCACGCCGGCGGAGAGGTCGATCTCGCCGAGCAGCAGCACGAAGACCAGGCCCATCGCGAGCACGCAGATCGATCCGGCCTGCACGACGAGGTTGGCGAGGTTGTAGGTGGTGAGGAACTTGTCGTGAGCGAGGCTGAAGACGGTGAAGAGGACCACGAGGCCGAGCAGCGCGGGCAGCGAGCCCATGTCGCCGCCCCGGAGCCGGTTGAGGTAGTCGGTGAACGCGTCGCCGATGGTCGCGGAGGTGCGGGTGTCACCGGAGAAGTCGCTGCCGGCGAGGCCGACGGACTCGGGCGCATCGGTCGCGGGACCGGCTGAACGTGTGGTCATGACTGCCTCCTCAGATCGTCGCCGCGGCGACGTCGCGAATGCCGAGGTCACCGGACCGACCGGCGGTGATCAGCTCGACGACCTGCTTGTGGGTGACCTGCTCGGTCGGTACGTCGGCGGCGACCCGGCCCAGGTAGAGCGCGGTGATCCGGTCGGCCACCTCGAAGACGTCGTTCATGTTGTGCGAGATCAGCACGACGCCGAGTCCGCGGTCGGCCAGCCGGCGGACCAGGTCGAGCACCTGGCGGGTCTGGGCCACACCGAGGGCTGCCGTCGGCTCGTCCAGCAGCACGACGCGGGAGTTCCAGAGGACGGCCTTGGCGATCGCCACCGTCTGCCGCTGGCCGCCGGAGAGGCTGGCCACGCTCTGCCGGACCGACTTGACGGTGCGCACGGAGAGGGAGGCGAGCGTCTCGCGGGCGCGGTCCTCCATCGTCATGTCGTCCAGGAGCACCCCCTTGTGGAGCTCGCGGCCCAGGAACATGTTCTGGACGATGTCGAGGTTGTCGCACAGCGCGAGGTCCTGGTAGACCACCTCGACGCCGAGCGCCGCGACGTCCCGCGGTCCGCTGACGTGCACGGGATGGCCCTCGAACAGGTAGTCGCCGCTGTCCCGTCCGTAGATGCCGGCGATGACCTTGGCGAGCGTCGACTTGCCGGCGCCGTTGTCGCCGACGAGGGCGGTGACCTGGCCCGGGTAGACGGCGAAGTCGACGTCGTGCAGCACATGGACCACACCGAAGCTCTTGTTGATCCCGCGCAGCTGCAGCAGGGGCTCGGGTGACGGCGAGTCCGCCGTCGGCCACTCCGTGCCCGTCTCCGGTGTGCTGGTCATGTCGCTTCCTCCGGCTTGATACGAACGTGATTGTTGTTCGGTACAACTAATGGGGTAGTGGTCACCCGCGCCCGCCCTGGCGGGCGCGGGTAACCGGAGGCTCAGGAGAGCCCGGCCTTCGCGCAGGCGGCCTTGAACTGCGCCGTGCAGACGTCCTCGAGCGTCTGTCCACCGTCCTCGATCACGTCACCGACGTTCCCCTTGGTGATCGACTTCGGCTCGAGCAGGACCGAGGGGACCTCGCGGCCGCTCTCGGAGTCCTTGGTGGTGCCGGTGGTCTCCGCCTCCTCGCCGTTGGCGAGCGCGATCGCCGCCTCGGCCAGCGCGTTGGCCTCCTGCGTGGCGGACTTGTAGACCGTCATGCACTGGGTGCCGGCGAGGATGTTCTGCAGGCCCTCGACCGTCGCGTCCTGCCCGGTGACCGGGACCTTGCCCGCGCGACCGTTGCCCTCGAGGATCGAGATCACGGCACCCGCGAGCCCGTCGTTGGCGGCCAGCACGCCGTCCACCTTGCCGTCGGCCTGGGTGTAGAGCTGCTGGAAGATGACCGCGGCCTCCTCGTTGTCCCACTCCGGGACCGCCTGCTCACCCACGACCTTGTAGGACTTGATCTCGTCCAGGACGCTGTGCGCGCCCTGCGAGAAGAGGGTGGCGTTGTTGTCGGTCGGCGAGCCGTTGAGGTAGATGATGTTCGCGTCCTTCTCGCCGAGGCAGTCGGCCAGGCCCTGGCCCTGGAGCTCGCCCACCACGGTGTTGTCGAACGACACGTAGTACTCCGCCGACCCGCCCAGCGTCAGCCGGTCGTAGTCGATGGTGGCCACGCCCTGGCTCGCCGCCTTCTCCTGGATCGCCGCGCCCGAGGCCGAGTCGAGGTTGACGATCGCGAGGACGGTGACTCCGTCGGCGATCATCGAGTCCGCGATCTGCGTCATCTTCTCGACATCGTTCTCGGCGTTCTGGATGCTGTACTCGACGCCGGCCGCTTCGAAGGCCTTCTCGAGGGCCGGCCGGTCGGCGCTCTCCCAGCGGACCGAGGACTCGGTGTCGGGGAGGATCACCCCGATCTTGCCCTCGGCGTCGCCGCCCGAGCCGCCGTCGCCGGCGGTGTCGTCCGAGCCACATGCTGAGAGCGAGAGGGCGAGCCCCAGGCCCACCGCCACCACTGCGCTGTGCTTGCGCTTCACGTCATTCGCCTCCTTGCGAACTCGGCCCGGGCACGTGCGGAGGGTGCCTAACGATGCGGGCCATATGTTGTGTCGAACAACATATGTAGTGACGGCCGTCACGTCCAGAGGCAATCCCAGGTTTTTGCCTGGGCGGCGCCCGGGGTCAGCTCCGCCGGGCGGGCACGCCGTACGTCGTGGTGCGCTCGCGGACCGGGCGGCCGATGCCGGCGCCGATCTCCTCGAGCTCGGCGACGGTCCTGGCTGAACCGTGCTCGGAGCCGGCCATCCGGGAGATGGTCTCCTCCATCAGCGTGCCGCCGAGGTCGTTGGCGCCGGCGCCGAGCATGGCGCGGGTGCCGTCGGTGCCGAGCTTGACCCAGCTGGTCTGGATGTTGGCGATCCGGCCGTGCAGCAGGATCCGGGCCATGGCGTGCACCGCGAGGTTGTCGCGCATGGTGGGCCCGGGTCGGGCGACGCCGGCGAGGTAGATGGGTGCGCTGGTGTGGACGAACGGCAGCGGCACGAACTCGGTGAACCCGCTTGTCTCGTCCTGGATGCGCGAGAGCACGCGGAGGTGGCTGACCCAGTGGCGCGGGTTGTCGACGTGGCCGTACATCATCGTCGAGGTGGTCGGGATGCCGAGCCTGTGAGCGGTGGAGACGATCTCGATCCAGGTGCGGGCCGGGAGCTTGCCCTTGGTGAGGACCCAGCGGACCTCGTCGTCGAGGATCTCCGCGGCGGTGCCGGGCAACGAGCCGAGCCCGGACTCGCGTGCCTTGATCAGGAAGTCCTCGATCGACAGGCCGGTCCTGGCGGTGCCGTTGACGACCTCCATCGGGGAGAAGGCGTGGACGTGCATCTCGGGGACCCGCTGCTTCACCGCGGCGACGAGGTCGAAGTACGCGGTCGCGGGCAGCTGGGGGTCGATGCCGCCCTGCATGCACACCTCGGTGGCGCCCAGGTCCCAGGCCTCCTGCGCCCGGTCGGCGACCTGGTCGTAGGACAGCGAGTAGGCGTCGGCGTCGGTACGACGCTGGGCGAACGCGCAGAACCGGCAGCCGACGTAACAGACGTTGGTGAAGTTGATGTTGCGGTTGACCACGTAGGTCACCTCGTCGCCGACGGTCTCCCGGCGGAGGTCGTCGGCCAGGCGGATCACCTCGCGGAGCAGGTCACCCTCGGCTGTCATCAGGGTCAGGGCGTGCGCGTCGGCGAGGTTGCCGGGGTCGGCTTCTGCGGCACGGAGCGCCGCCACGGCGTCCGGGTCGGCGCCGGAGGCGCCGGACGAGGGACCCCTTCGGGTCAATCGGGGTGCCGCCGGCGATCCGGCCGAAGCAGAGCCCTCCGAGATGCCGGCGGCGGGGGCCCCGCTCTTGGCCCGAAGGGGTCCCTCGGGAGGCGCCGCAGGCGCTGGGCCGGACCCCACCACGGCGCCACCCGAGGCAGTGCGAAGCGCCTGCTCGCGCACGGTGTCCCAGTCGCCGTACACGCTGGCGAAGTCGCCGCGGCGGTCCTCGGTGCGGCCCTCGCTGTCGACGGACTCGTGCAGGTCGGTGCGACCCCAGCCGTGGTCGGTCCCGGAGCCCCCGTCGGGCTCCTGCCACGGTCGGCCGGTGGGCCTGATGCCGGGGACGGCCAGGCCGTCGGGGGTGGCGAGGGCGGCGACGTGGCCGGCGACGCGCGGGTCGAGCCACGCCTCGCCGCGGTGGAGGGAGCCGACGACGTACTCGGGATGGACCGTCAGCCGCGCCCTGAGCTCGAAGCCGCACTCCTCGGTGATGGCGCGGAGCCGGTCCAGGCTGGGCCAGGGGCGCTCGGGGTTGACGTGATCCGGGGTCAGCGGGGAGACGCCGCCCCAGTCGTCGACGCCTGCCTCGAGCAGCAGCCGGCACTCGGCGGAGCCCACCGAGCTGTCCACCAGGTTGGGCGGCGCCTGGACCCGGGCCTTCGGGCCGAGCACCAGGCGGGTGACGGCGATCGCGGCGCGGTACTCGGACAGGTCCAGGTCGTCGGCGTGGCGCATCGCGGTGTCGGGCTTGGCCCGGAAGTTCTGGACGATGACCTCCTGGACCGCGCCGTAGGCACGGGAGGTCGCGCGCAGCGCGAAGATCGTCTCCGCGCGCTCGGTGAGGCTCTCCCCGATGCCCACCAAGAGTCCGGTGGTGAACGGGATCCCGTGGCGGCCGGCGTCCTCCAGCACGCGCAGCCGGACCTCGGGGTCCTTGTCGGGCGAGCCGTAGTGGGCCTCGCCCCTGGTCTCGAAGAGCCGGCGTGAGGTGGTCTCCAGCATCATCCCCATCGACGGGGACACCGGCTTGAGCCGGTTCAGCTCCTCCCACGACATGACGCCCGGGTTGAGGTGGGGGAGCAGCCCGGTCTCCTCCAGCACCCGCACGGCCATCGCGCGCACATAGGCCAGCGTGGAGTCGTAGCCCTGCTGGTCGAGCCACTCCCGGGCCTCGGGCCACCGGTCCTCGGGTCGGTCGCCGAGGGTGAACAGCGCCTCCAGGCAGCCGAGCGCTGCGCCCTGCCGGGCGATCTCGACGATCTCGTCGGGCGAGAGGAACATCGCCTTCCCGGCCCGCTTGAGCTGGCCCGGGGACTCCACGAACGTGCAGTAGTGGCACCGGTCCCGGCACAGCCTGGTGACCGGGATGAACACCTTCGGTGAGTACGTCACGACGCGAGCCCGGCCCGCAGCGACCAGGCCGGCGTCGCGGACCCGAGCGGCCGCGGCGGCGAGCCGGTCGAGCTCCTCCCCGGTGGCGGCGAGGAGCGCCGCTGCCTCGGTGACGTCGAGCGCGGCACCGCGCTCGGCGCGCGCGAGGGCGCGCCGGATCTCGTGAGGGGTGGGCGCGTCGGTCATCGGGGTCAGGCTATCCGGTCGGCGTCCGGATGAGAACGTGTTCTAGTTCTGTTGGGACGCCGACCCGACGGCGTCGGCTACCGAAGCGCCGGGACCATCTCGTGCTCAGGCTCGTTCGGCGGCTCGGTCGAGCCGGCGCCACCTCGGTCGAGCCTGCTCGGCCACCAGATCTTGCTGCCGAGGTCGAGGTTGAGCGCGGTCACGAGCACCGAGCGCACGATCATCGTGTCCAGGAGCACGCCCAGCGCGATGGTCGTGCCGATCTGCAGTGCGAAGGTCATCGGCATGGTCGCGAGCATCGCGAAGGTCGCCGCAAGCACGAGGCCGGCCGAGGTGATCACTCCGCCCGTGGAGGACAGGGCGATCAGCGACCCTCTCCGCGTGCCGTGGGTGACGGTCTCCTCGCGCACCCGGGTCATCAGGAAGATGTTGTAGTCGATGCCGAGCGCGACCAAGAACACGAAGGCGAACAGCGGGAATCCTGGGTCGACGTGGTCGTAGCCGTAGATGAAGTCGAACACCAGGCCTGAGATCCCCAGGGCCGTGCCGAAGGACAGGATCACCGTCCCGATCAGGAGAAGCGGAGCGAGCAGGGCCCGCAGGAGCGCCACCAGGATCAGCAGCACCGCGACGAGCACGATCGGGATGATCACCTTGTTGTCGCGTTCGGACGCTTCCATGATGTCCATCGTCAGCGCGGTCCAGCCGGTGACCAGCGCCCCGTCCGACACCTGGTGCACGCGGTCACGCACCTCGGCGACGGCGTCCTTGGACTCCGCGGCGAGCGAGTCGCCCTCGAGCGGCGCCATGACCATCGCGGTGTCGCCGACCACGATCGGCTCCAGCGGCGTGCCCAGGCCGTCGATGCCGGTCATCGCCCGGGCGACGGCATCGGCGCTCGCTGCGTCGGTGATCACCTGCACCGGGGTGCTGGAGTCCTCCAGTCCGTGGTCGGTCAGCAGCTCCTGGCCGATGACCGAATCGACCTCGCTGGTGTAGATCTCGTCGGAGGGAACGCCGGAGGTGTCGAGCCGGAAGAACCCGAGGGCCAGCACGGCGAGGATGCCCGCCGTGACCACCCAGACCGCGCGTGGACGCCTGTCGATGGCGTTCCCGACGCGTGCCCAGAATCCGGAGGACGTGGGCTCCTCGCTGCCGAAACGCGGCACGAAGGGCCAGAACACCCAGCGTCCGCAGATCACCAGCAGTGCGGGCAGCAGGGTGACCATCACGACGAAGGTCACCGCGATCGCCACCGCATTGGCCGGACCGAGACCGGCGGTCGAGTTGAGCTCGGCGAACATCAGGCAGAGCAGGCCGACCACCACGGTGGCTGCGCTCGCCAGGATCGCCGGCGCTGCCCGGTGCAGCGCGAACGCCATCGCCTCGTGCCGGTCCTCGTGGCGCCGCAGCTCCTCGCGATAGCGGGCGACCAGCAGGAGGGCATAGTCGGTGCCGGCGCCGATGACCAGGACCATCATGATGAACTGCGTCTGCCCGTTGATGGTGAGCCCGGCGTACTTGGCGAGGAAGTACAGCAGGCCCATCGAGATGCCGAGACCGACCACGGCTGTGAAGATCGGCAGGACCCACAGGACCGGGCTGCGGTAGCTGACGAGCAGGATCAGGATCACGGCCAGCAGCGTGATGAGGAGCAGGCGGCCCTCGAAGCCCTCGAACGCAGCGGACTGGTCGGCGGTCGTACCGCCGGCTCCGGCAAGGTAGACCTCGACGCCGTCGGTCTCGGTCAGCTCGCGGATCTCGCGGGCGACGTCCGGCATCTCGAGCCACACCTCGTCGCCCCGGTTGATGGTGAAGTCGAGCTTGGCCACCTCGCCGTCGGCCGAGACGTAGGACCCGGGGATGCCGGCCGCCGCGGCGCGCTGCGGCGTGAGGACGTGGCTGACGCCGTCGATCTTCTCGATCTCCCCGGCATGCCGCTCGATCGCGGCGAGCTGGTCCTCGGACAGGCCGTCCGCGTTGTGATAGACGACGGTGGTCCCCATGTCGTTGGGGTCCTGGAAGGCGTCGATCTTCTCGAGTGCTCGAGTCGACTCCGCGCTGTCCGGCAGCCACGAGGACATCTCGTTGTCCTGGACGTCGAGCAGCTTTCCGGCGAACATGCCGAGTCCAGCCGCCGCGACCAGGACGACGACCAGGACGATCCACTTGGTGACAGGGCCGGTCAGTCTTCCGGCGATCTGACGGTGCATGAGGGGACTCTCTCAGTGAGGACGGACAATCGCATCAGGATTCCTCCCTAGGGGACCCTGAATTCGCCTACGACTCATCGGTCCGACTCCGACTGTTTCCGCGACGCTCCCATGAGGACGCGCGACGGCCGGAGCGTGACCTCCGGGACCGTCGTACGGGGCGAAGGGTCTGCTCAGAGGCCGAGGAACCGCCCGATGATCTCCTTCTGGATCTCCGTCGTGCCGCCGTAGATCGTCTGGATCCGGCTGTCCGCGTAGGCCTTCGCGATCGGGTACTCCATCATGTAGCCGTAGCCGCCGTGCATCTGCAGGCCCTGGTCGACGATCTTCTTCTGCAGCTCGGTCGTCCACCACTTGGCCATCGAGGCAAGCGAGGCGTCGGCCGTGCCGTCGTTGAGCCGCTCGACGCAGTGGTTGACGAACGTGCGGGCGATGTAGGCCTCGGTCGCCATCTCGGCCAGCGTGAACCGCGTGTTCTGGAACCTGCCGATCGGCTTGCCGAACGCCTCGCGGGTCTTCACGTACTCGAGCGTCATGTCGAGCACCGCCTCGATCGCGGCGATGGCGAGGCAGGCGATCGAGATCCGCTCCTGGGGCAGGTTCTCCATCAGGTAGACGAAGCCCTGGCCCTCCTCTCCCAGGAGGTTCTGCTTCGGGACCGCCACGTCCTCGAAGGTGAGCTCGGCGGTGTCCTGTGCCTTCAGTCCGAGCTTGTCGAGGTTCCGACCGCGGGTGAAGCCCGCCATGCCACGCTCGACGACGAGCAGGCTGATGCCCTTGTGTCCGGCGTCCGGGTCGGTCTTGGCCACGACGATGACGAGGTCCGACAGGATGCCGTTGGTGATGAAGGTCTTGGACCCGTTCAGGATGTAGTGATCGCCCTTGTCCACGGCCGTGGTGCGGATGCCCTGCAGGTCGGAGCCGGCGCCCGGCTCGGTCATCGCGATCGCAGTGATGATCTCGCCGGAGACCATCCCCGGCAGCCAGCGCCGCTTCTGCTCGTCGGTGGTCAGCGTGACCAGGTAGGGCGCGACCACGTCGTTGTGCAGCATGAAGCCCGGACCGCTGATCGCGAGCTTGGCCGCCTCCTCGGCGAGGATCATGTTGTAGCGGAAGTCCTTGATCCCGGGCCCGTCGTACTCCTCGGGAATCTCGAAGCCGAGCAGGCCCGCCGCGCCGGCCTTGTTCCACAGCTGCCGGTCGACGATCCCGTCCTTCTCCCACTGGTCGTGATGCGGGACCGCCTCGCGCTCGAGGAAGGTCCGGACCGTCTTCCGGAAGTCCTCGTGCTCGGTCTCGTAGATCGAGTTCTCCCGGGACAGCATCAGGAGATCCACTCCTTGACCTGTGCGATGGTCTCCGCCGGGTTCTCCGACGCGGGTGTCACGGAGAGGTCGGTGACGCCCGCCTCGCGGAACGCGGCGATCCGCTCCTGGACGTACGACGCCGGGCCGACCAGGTTGCCGGCCTCGAGCCACTCCAGGGGCACCAGCGCCTCCGCCTCCCTCTTCTTGCCCGAGAGGTAGAGGTCCTGGATCTCCTTGGCCTCCTTCTCGAAGCCGTACTCGCAGGCGAGCTGGTTGTAGAAGTTCTTGTCGCGAGCACCCATCCCGCCGACGTAGAGCGCGTAGACCGGGCGCATGAAGTCGAGCATCGCCTTGGTCTCGGGGCCTTCCCCGATCGCGACCATGCCGCCGGCGCCGATCTGCAGCGGACCCAGGTCGGCGGAGCGCTTCGCGAGGCCCCGGTCGAGCGCCGCGCCCCAGACCTGCTTGGCCTTCTCGGGGTAGAAGAGGAAGGGCAGCCAGCCGTCCGCGACCTCGGCCGTCATCGCGACGTTCTTGTCGCCCAGGGCCGCGACCCAGATCGGGAGGTCCGCGCGCTCGGGCCGGTTGAGCAGCTTGAGCGGCTTGCCCAGGCCGAGTCCCTGGCCCTCGGGGAGCGGGAGCTGGATGGTCTTGCCCTGGAAGTCGAGCGGTTCGCGGCGCAGGCCCATGCGGAGCACCTCGATCAGCTCGCGGGTGCGGGTCAGCGGCCGGTCGTACGGCATCCCATGGAAGCCCTCGATCACCTGCGGACCGGAGGCGCCGAGACCGAGCACCGCTCGCCCCCCGGAGACGTTGTCGAGACCGGCAGCGGTCTGCAGCAGTGCCCCCGGCGTGCGCGAGTACACGTTGAGGATGCCCGCGGCGATCTCGACCGTCTCGGTCTTGGCGGCGAGGTAGCCCATCAGGGTGGGGGCGTCGAAGCCGTAGGGCTCGGCCACCCAGACCCGGTCGAGTCCCGCCTTCTCCAGCGCGACGACCTGGTCCGCGGACTCGCGCGGGTTGCCGGCGTACACGAGCGGCATCGAGAGCAGCATGTGAGGTCCCTTCTGGCCTTCCGGCCGGTGACGCGTCGGTGGGTCGACCCGCGGCCCACCACGGAACTGTGACAGTACTACTGTCACGGTGGCAATGGTCTCCCGTGGCGAGACGAGGTCGGCGCGGTGTGGGACGCTCCCGAGGAGGAGGAACAGTGACTTCAGACAGCTTGTACACCGTCGCCGTGATCGGTGGCACCGGCCCGCAGGGCAAGGGGCTGGGCTACCGGTTCGCGAAGGCCGGCCACGACATCGTGCTGGGCTCGCGCGCGGCCGAGAAGGCCGAGGCGGTCGCCGCCGAGGTGACCGAGCGGCTCGCCGGAGCCGCCGGGGCGGGGCAGGTGACCGGCAAGGCCAACGAGGACGCCGTCACGGCGGCCGACGTCGTCCTGCTCGCCGTGCCCTACGACGGCCACGACGAGCTGGTCGCGTCGCTGCCGCTCGCCGGCAAGACCGTGATCTCCTGCGTCAACCCGCTCGCCTTCGACAAGCGCGGCGCGCACGGCAGGGTGGTCAACGGGGGAGAGGGCTCCGCGGCGGAGTCGGCCGCCGAGCTCCAGCCCGAGGCGGTCGTCGTGGGTGCGTTCCACAACGTGTCCGCGGTCGGCCTGTGGGGCGAGGAGGAGTTCCTCGACGAGGACGTCATCGTCGTGGGCGACTCGGTCGAAGGCAAGCAGGTCGCGATCGACCTCGCCGCCTCGGTCACCGGTCGGCCCGGCGTCGACGGCGGCAAGCTGCGGCTGGCACGCGTGCTCGAGCCGTTCACCGCCGTCTTGATCTCGATCAACCGGAAGTACAAGGTGCACTCCGGGATCCGGGTCACCGGCCTCGACCAAGGTCACTGACCGCCCGTCGGTCGAGGAGGTTGCGCAGCAACCGTCCCGAGACCCGCTCAGCTCGCCCGGTCGATGAGGCGCTGGATCACTTTCCGTGCGTCGTCCCCGGCGATCCAGGTCGATCCGAGCGTGGTCCCCGAGGCGTCGAAGATCGGGAAGAAGCCGATGCCGCACTCGGACCTGATCGTGATCCGGTCGCCCCACGCGCCGATGCCGTCGATGCTCGGGTACGGCGGCGCGTCGCCGCAGTCCGGATACGCGACGCCTGGCTCGGTGTGCGCCCTCATGTCCTCGACCAGCAGCGCCAGGTCCTCGGCAGAGATCTCCGCGCGCCGGGAGCCGATGCACAGCGCCGCCACCGCGAGGTCCTGCGGCAGTCCCACGGGAGAGGGTGCGGGCTGGATCGCGCAGTCCGCGGCCGAGACGTCGGGCGGCGCCGGCGGGTCCAGGCCCGCGCGCTGCTCGCGAAGGAGATCGATGAACCGGCCCCACGGCGCCTGCGCGTCGGCCCGATAGCCGCTGCCCACGACCAGCTCACGGCACCCGTACAGCCGACCGGAGACGACGAAGGTCGACCCGTCGTCGTACCCGAAGACCAGGCGATAGCCGGGTCCGAGGTCCATCGTGCAGACCTCGGGCTTCTCCGTCTTCTCCAGCCCGTTGACCAGCGCCACCATGGTTCCGACGTTGGAGATCAGGGCGTCGTCCGGCGCATCGATGGGAGTGCCCGCGCCCTGGCACAGCCGCACGGACACGGCCCCGTCGGGCACCGCGTCCGGGCCGGCGTCGGCCGGCGCGTCCAGCGGGTCCGCCTCGCCCTCT
>NZ_SSXI01000164.1 GCF_004803405.1 Nocardioides sp.
GTTCTGCTTCGCCGGCGCGGAGGACCCTGCCGACCGGCTGCGCGACCCGGACCTGGGCGGCGGTGCGCTGTTCGACCTCGGCGTCTACCCGCTCACGCTGGCCCACCTGCTGCTCGGCCCGGCGCAGGAGCTGCGTGCCGAGGGTCGGGTCGACGCGCGCGGGGTCGACCTCGACGTTGCCGTGACCGGCCGCTACCAGGACGGCGTCACGGCGGACCTGACGGTCGCGATCGACGTCGACCGCCCGGTCGTGGCGACCCTGCTGACCGACCGCGGACGGGTCGAGGTGGTGGCACCGTTCCACTGCCCGGCGTCGTACTCGTTCACACCGGAGGACGGTGAGCCGATCATCCGCAACGCAGCGGAGCCGATCATCGGCCTCGGCTACGGCAACGAGATCGCGGAGGTGAACCGCTGCCTGCGCCTGGGGCTGCGGGAGTCGCCCCTCGTGCCGCACGAGCAGTCCCTCATGATCCTGCGCCAGATCGACGACCTGCGGCGTCAGGTCGCCGGCTGATCCGACGGGCTGATCCGACCGGGTGGCGCCGCGACGGGACTTCGGACACCGTCCCGACGACCCCGCGCCGACTAGGCTGACCGACGTGGCCCATGACCTCGTGATCGTCGCCAACCGGCTGCCCGTCGACCGCGTGATCGAGAGTGACGGCACCACCACCTGGCGACGCTCTCCGGGGGGCCTGGTGTCCGCGATCGACCCCGTGATGCGTGCGCACGACGGGGTGTGGATCGGCTGGCCCGGCGGCACCGACCAGGACCTCCAGCCGTTCGAGGACGACGGACTGCAGCTCGTCCCGCTCTCGATGACGCCCGAGGAGATCGAGGAGCACTACGAGGGGTTCTCCAACGGCACCCTGTGGCCGCTCTACCACGACCTCGTGGCGAAGCCCGAGTTCCATCGGGAGTGGTGGGACACCTACGTGAAGGTGAACCGAAGGTTCGCCGAGAAGGCCGCCGAGCTGGCCGCGAAGGGCGCGACCGTCTGGGTCCACGACTACCAGCTCCAGCTGGTCCCCCAGTTCCTCCGGGAGCTGCGGCCGGACCTGCGCATCGGGTTCTACCTGCACATCCCCTTCCCGCCGGGCGAGCTGTTCCAGCAGCTCCCGTGGCGCCGCCAGATCCTCGAGGGACTTCTCGGCGCCGACCTGGTCGGCTTCCAGCTGCCGGGCGCGGCGCAGAACTTCGTCCGCCTGGTCCGTCAGCGGGTGGGCCACAAGACACACCGTGACCTGGTCTACCTGCCGGACGGGCGCACCGTCCGCGCGGCGCCCTTCCCGATCTCGATCGACGCGGCCGGCTTCGAGGACCTCGCGCGGTCGGACGCGGTGACCAAGCGGGCCGAGGCGATCCGCGAGGCCCTCGGCAACCCGCGCAAGATCTTCCTCGGCATCGACCGCCTCGACTACACCAAGGGCATCTACGCCCGCCTGCGCGCGTTCGGGGAGCTCCTCCGCGACGGCCACCTCGGCGTCGACGACGCGGTGTTCGTGCAGGTCGCCGTCCCGTCGCGGGAGCGGGTCGAGCAGTACCGCCTCCTGCGCGACGAGATCGACCGCCTGGTCGGCCGGCTCAACGGCGACCTCGGCCGCATCGGACGCCCCGCCATCAGCTACCTGCACACCTCCTACCCGCGCGAGGAGATGGCCTCCCTCTACCGCGCGGCCGACATCATGGTCGTCACTCCGTACCGCGACGGCATGAACCTGGTCGCCAAGGAGTACGTCGCCTGCCGGATCGAGGACGACGGGGCGCTCGTGCTGTCGGAGTTCGCGGGCGCGGCCGACGAGCTGCGGCAGGCGTGGCTGGTGAACCCCTACGACATGAACGGCATGAAGGCAGCGCTGCTGGAGGCCTACCAGGCCGAGCCGAGGGAGCTGACCAAGCGGATGAAGGCGATGCGCAAGCAGATCAGCCAGCACGACGTGAAGGCGTGGGCCGACAGCTTCATGACCGAGCTCGCCGACGACGCGCACCACAGTCATTCCAAGACTGTCCGCCCTGCGACCAGGTCCTAGTCCAAGCGGTACCGTGCCGCCATGGAGCTGGTGTCGATGCGTTCGATTCCCGGTGCCGGGCTGATCCCCGGGCCGGACCAGGTGGTGGCTGCTGCCAGCAACGTGGCCCACAAGATGCTGTACGGCGGCCTGGCCGACCTGCGTCCGATGCCGCGCACCCTCATCGACGAGGGCACCCTGCGCGAGGTCTACCACTACCGGCCGAGCGGTACGGTCCAGGAGACCGGTGACCCGGTCCTGCTCGTGACCCCGCTCGCCGCGCCCTCGATCTGCTACGACCTGCGCCGCGGCTGCTCGCTGGTCGAGCACCTCGTCACCGAGGGTCGGCCGACCTACCTCCTCGAGTACGGCGAGGTGTCGTTCCGCGACCGAGCCCTCGGCATGGAGCACTGGATCGACGAGGTGGTCCCTACCGCTATCCGCGAGGTCTCGCAGCACGCCGGGGGCCGGCCGGTGCACGTGATCGGGTGGAGCCTCGGCGGGATCTTCTCCCTGCTGGCCATCGCCGACGAGCGGTCCGGGAAGCTGCCCGTCGGGTCGCTGACCGTGGTCGGCTCCCCGATCGACGTCAGCCTGGTGCCGCTGCTCGCGCCGTTCCGGCCGCTGCTCAACTTCGTCAATGGCAAGGGCCCCATCACCCGGGTCTACCAGATGCTGGGCGGCGCTCCGAAGCCGCTGGTGAAGTGGGCGTTCCAGCTGAGCGCGTTCCAGAAGCTGGTCACCAAGCCGCTGGCAGTGGCGACCCACATCGACGACCGCGAGTTCCTCGCCCAGGTCGAGGCGGTCGACCGGTTCACCAACAACATGATCGCCTACCCCGGCCGCACGTTCGGCCAGCTCTACCACCGGTTCGCGAAGGGCAACCAGCTCGCACACGGCACCTTCGAGCTCGACGATCGCACCATCGACCTCGCCGCCATCGATGTGCCGGTCCTGGCGTTCGGCGGCTCCACCGACGGCATCGCGCCGGTCCCGGCGGTGCGCGCCGTCGTACCCCTGCTGACGGGGTCGCCGGAGGTCCGGTTCGAGATCGTGCCCGGCGGGCACCTCGGCATGTTGACCGGTCGCGCCGCGCGCCGCACGACGTGGCTGGTCATGGACGAGTGGATCACCCAGTGGTCCGGCCGCGACGAGAACACGTCCGTGATCGGCACCAACCGCAAGCGCCGGCACTCCTCCGCCGCGTCGCGCTCGCTGACGAAGTAACGGGCGAAGTAGCGGGCGCTCGCACGACCGGTTGCGGGTCGCGGCTAGTCCCGATGGACTAGATGGTGCGAGCCTTGCGCCCGATTCGCGGCACCCCCCGCCCCCCGTATGTTTCTGATCACCGACGCGGATCTCGGATGCCGCTGGAGGGAGCCCCCCGGGCCAGGCGCACCACACCGGCTGCGCCGCCGGAGGTCCAGCCGGACTCGAGATCCGCGTCGATAAACGCGCAGCGCCGCCTGTGCGGCGCCCCTTGGAGGGAGAGGGACGCCGCACAGCCGGGCTGAGCGACTCTCGGGCAGCACCGCGGCCGGGTCCCCTGGGGGGCCAAGTAGGGTCCCGGCCGTGGGTGCACTCTCCGGACTCGTCGACCAGGGCCTGATGGCGCCGGACTGGGCCGATGCGCTGGCGCCGGTCGAGGGCCAGGTGGCCGCGCTCGGGCAGTTCCTCCGCGCCGAGCTCGCCGCCGGCCGCCCCTACCTGCCCTCCGGTCACGACATCTTCCGCGCCTTCCGCCGCCCGCTGGCAGAGGTGCGAGTGCTGGTCGTCGGCCAGGACCCCTATCCCACGCCCGGGCACCCCATCGGCCTCTGCTTCGCGGTCGACCGTGGCGTCCGGCCGATCCCGAGGAGCCTGGCGAACATCTACCGGGAGCTCGCGAACGACGTCGGCGTGGCACCGCCTCCCCATGGCGACCTCACCACCTGGACCGAGCAGGGGGTGATGCTCCTCAACCGGGTCCTCACCGTGCGCGCCGGCGAGCCGGGCTCGCATCGCAACCAGGGCTGGGAGCACGTCACGGCGTGCGCGATCCAGGCACTCGTACGGCGCGCCGAGGCCGGCGCCTCGGCCGCCGCCATCCTGTGGGGCCGGGACGCCGGGACGCTCAAGCCGCACCTGGGGCCGATCCCCTGGGTGGAGTCGGCGCACCCCTCACCGCTCTCGGCCTCCCGCGGCTTCTTCGGCTCGCGACCGTTCAGCCGGGTCAACCAGCTCCTGACCGAGCGCGGCGAGGCGCCGGTCGACTGGGCGATCCGGGCCTGATGCGAGTCGCGCGGAATATAGTTGAGTCTTCAACCATTAACCCCATCATGGGACAGACCTCGGACCGGATGCCGGCGCTGTACATCGGACACGGCGCGCCACCCCTCCTCGACGACCCGATCTGGTCGGGCCAGCTCGCCGGATGGGCGGCCGACCTGCCGCGCCCGAAGGCGATCCTCATCGTCAGCGCGCACTGGGAGTCGGCTCCGCTGTCGCTGACGGCGAGCGGAGCGCCCCTCGTCTACGACTTCGGCGGGTTCGACCCGAAGTACTACCGGATGACCTACCGGACGCCGGACGCCACGGCCCTCGCCCGACGGGTCGCGGCGATGATGCCGGCCACCGAGCCGGTGCACCAGCACGCCCGGCGCGGCCTCGACCACGGCGCCTGGGTGCCGCTGCGGATCATGTACCCCGAGGCGGACATCCCCGTGCTCCAGATGTCGATGCCGACCCACGACCCGGCGCGGCTGATGCGGATCGGCGAGCGGCTCCGGCCGCTGCGCGACGAGGGCGTGCTGATCATCGGCTCCGGCTTCCTCACCCATGGCCTGCCCTTCCTGACGGAGTTCCGGGTCGACGCCACCGCACCCGGCTGGTCCGCGGAGTTCGACGCCTGGGCCGGCGAGGCGCTCTCGCGCGGCGACGTGGACACGCTGGCGGCGTACCGGTCGAAGGCGCCGGGCATGCCCTACGCGCACCCGACCGTCGAGCACTACAGCCCGCTGTTCGTCACCCTGGGCGCCGCGTCCGACCCGAACGACCCGGGCGAGCAGGTCGTCGACGGCTTCTGGATGGGACTCTCCAAGCGCTCGCTGCAGGTCGCCTGATCCCGTCGCCCTCGAGGGACTTGAATTTCAGGAGCAGATTACCTACAACTGGTTTTGCAAGTCTGATCGACCGGCCGAAGCAGGCCGGCGTGCGACGCCAGAAGGAGGTAAGTCATGTTGCTGCGTACCACGGACCCGTTCCGTGACTTCGACCGGCTTGCCAGCCAGCTCCTAGGCGCCGGTTGGGGAACCACGAACCGTCCTGCCGTCATGCCGATGGACGCCTGGCGCGAGGGCGAGAGGTTCGTTCTCGAGTTCGACCTGCCCGGCGTGAGCAAGGAGAGCATCGACATCGATGTCGAGCGCAACGTCCTGACCGTCAAGGCCGAGCGGGTCGCGGGCAACGGTGACTGGCAGCGGCTCGCCTCGGAGCGGACCCACGGCCAGTTCTCCCGCCAGCTCGTCCTCGGCGACAACCTGGACCTCGAGCGCATCGAGGCCGGCTATGACAACGGCGTGCTGCGCCTGGTCATCCCGGTCGCGGAGAAGGCCAAGCCGCGGAAGGTCCAGATCGCCGGCGTCAGCCCGTCCAAGGAGCACGACGCCATCGAGGCCTGAGGCCGACCCCGGGCTGCTCGACCAGCCTTACGCAGGCTGGCGAGCAGCCAGTCGGGTCAGCGCACGCCCAGCTTCCGCATCAGCTTCAGCGACGACAGCATCTGCTTGACGTAGGCGTCGTAGTCCTGGCCGGGTCGCGCACCCATCACCTGCTTCTTGAGAACCCCGACGTTCTTCACATCGGTGTACTTGAGCAGGCCCTGGTCACCGTGCCGGGCGCCGACACCGGAGCTCTTCACGCCGCCGGACGGCGTGCCCTTCGACGCGTACGCCGTCGCGAGCGCGTCGTTGATGTTGACGTTCCCGGATTCGAGCCGCGCGGCCACCGCCTCGGCGCGGGCGATGTCACCGCTCCAGACCGACGCGTTGAGCCCGTAGTCGGTGTCGTTGGCGAGTCGGATCGCCTCGTCGACCGTGCGGTACCGATACAGGCCGACGACCGGCCCGAAGGTCTCGGTCCTGCCGGCGAGCATCTCCTTGGTGACCCCCTCGAGCACAGTGGGCTCGAAGAAGGCAGGGCCGATGTCGGGCCGTGCCCGACCGCCGGTGAGCACCGTGGCCCCCTTGGCGACGGCGTCCTCGACGTGCGAGGCGACCCGGTCGCGGTGGTCGACGGACACCAGTGAGCCCAGCTCGGGCCCGAAGTCGTACGACGCCCCGATAGTCAGGTTCCTCGCCCGCTCCACGAACGCCGACTTCAGCTCGTCGTACCGGCTCTCGGGGAGGTAGATCCGCTCGATGTGCATGCAGATCTGGCCGGTGTTGCCGAAGACGCCGAAGGCCGTGGAGTCGACCCACTCCTCGACGCCGGTGTCATCGAGGTCGTCCAGCACGATCATGGGGTTCTTGCCACCGAGCTCCAGGCAGCAGCCGATCAGGTTCCGGCCCGCGCGCTCGCCGATCACCCGCCCCGTGGCCGTGGAGCCCGTGAACATGACGTAGTCCGCGTTGTCGATCAGGGTCGGGCCCACGTCGGGGCCCTCACCGCACACGACCTGGAACAGGCCGCGCGGGAGGCCTGCCTGCTCGAGCAGGGAGATGCCGTGGAGCGGCGACAGGGCGGTCTTGTTGTCCGGCTTCACCACGACGCCGTTGCCCGCGATCAGAGCCGGGATCGCGTCGGACAGGCCCGTGGCGAAGGGGAAGTTCCAGGGCGCGATGATGCCGACCACACCCTTGGGCGTGCGGACCTCGGTCGAGCTGGACAGGAACGGGATCGGGCCGCCGCGCCTGGTCGGACGGAGCAGCTTCTCCGCGCGCTTGAGGTAGTGGCTGATCACCATCGGCGGGTCGCAGGTCTCCTCGATCGCCATCCGCCGGTTCTTGCCGCTCTCGGCCTGGATCAGGTCGGCCGTGGCGTGGGCGTTGTCGATGAGCAGCGTGTGCGCTCGCTTGAACACCTCCAGCCGCCTCGCCACCGGCCACTGGCTCCAGAGCCGCTGTGCCTCGCGCGCCTCCTCGAACGCCGCCTCGATGTCCTCGGGCGTGGACTGCGGCAGCTCGACGAGGACGTCGCCGGTGTAGACCTCGGTCAGCTTCCAGGTGGCGCCGGAGCGTCCAGGCACCCGGGCGACGAGGCGTTCCAGGAGCTCGTCGGTCAGGGTCGCGGGACGAGTCAGCGCGGTCACCACGTGACTCCGCCCAGGATCAGCTCGGCGGCCTTCTCGCCGATCATGAAGCACGGCGCGTTGGTGTTGCCGCCCGTGATCGACGGCATGATCGAGGCGTCGGCGACCCGCAGGCCCTCGATGCCCCTGACCTTGAGGTCCGGCCCGACCACCGCGCGCTCGTCGACACCCATCCGGCACGTGCCGACGCCGTGGTAGACCGAGGTGGACCGGATCCGCAGCGCCTCCCGCAGCTCCTTGCCCTGCAAGGCGGAGCCCGGGTGGATCTCGTCCTTGACCACACCGCCGAACGCGGCCGCCTTCATGATCTCCCTGATCATCTCGGTGCCCTCGGCCAGCACCTCGAGGTCGTCGGGCTCGTTGAAGAACCCGTAGTCGATCAACGGCGCCGCCTGCGGGTCGGAGGAGGCGAGACGGAGCGTGCCACGACTGCGCGGGTAAATCAGGGTCGAGAAGACCGTCACCGCGGGCCGGGGGTCGACGTCGTGGCGGATCGGCTCGTCCTGGTTGGGGCTGACGTAAGACCACGGCAGCATGTGGAGCTGCAGGTCCGGCACGTCCGTGGCGAAGGACGTCCGCACGAAGCCCACCGACTCGAACACGGAGTTCTCCAGGAACGAGGTGCCGCGCGTGAGCTGGCGGACCAACCCGCCGGCGAAGTACGACGCCCGCCCGCGGTGGGTGACCGTCGGCACGTGGAACGTCAGCGGGTGGAAGAGGTGGTCGTGCAGGTTGTCGCCGACGGGCAGGTCGGCGTGGCAGTCGATGCCGAGGCCCGCGAGATGGTCGGCGTGGCCGATGCCCGAGAGCATCAGCAGCTGAGGACTGCCGATGAAGCCGGCCGCCACGACCACCTCCCTGGTCGCGCGGATCATCCGGCGCGTCCCCCCGCGTCTGCCCTGGTCGAGGACCTCGACGCCGACGGCGCGGCCGTCCTTGATGACGATCCGGGTGGCCAGCACCTGGGTCTGGACCTCGAGCGTCTCCGGCGCCAGGTGGTGCACGTAACCCCGCGCGGAGGAGTAGCGCAGGCCGCCGGCGGCGTTCTGCTGCATGCGCGCGATGCCCTCCTGCTCGGCGGCGTTGTAGTCGTCGAGCACCTTGACGCCGAGGGTGTCGGCCGTGGCCTGGATGAACTGGAGGGTCGCCTCCTGGGGCTTCTTCGCGCGGGTGATCTTGATCGGGCCACCGACGCCGCGGTATTCGTTCTCGCCGTCCTCGAAGTCCTCGTAGCGCTTGAACGCCGCGTTGACGCTGTCAGCATCCCAGCCGGTGTTGCCCTCCGCGGCCCACGAGTCGTAGTTGGCACGGTTGCCGCGGACATAGACCATGCCGTTGACCGAGCTCGAGCCGCCGAGCACCTTGCCGCGCGGTGCGGGCATCCGCCGGCCGTTGAGGTTCTCCTGCGGCACCGAGTAGAAACCCCAGTCGTTGAGCTTCTTGATCTTCGGCTCCGCGTGCATCGGACCGATCATTCCCGGGATCTTGGTGAGGATCTGCTCGTCGGACTTGCCGGCCTCCAGCAGGATCACCGTCGCGCCCGACTGGGCCAGCCGACCGGCGACGATCGATCCGGAACTGCCCGACCCGACCACCACGTAGTCGGCCTCGTTGCTGCGCAGACTGTTCCGTGCCGCACGCTTCGCCATGGCGCTTCCATCCCTTTCGACGCACTCGGGGCCGTGACCCCGCTCACGTGGACTGTAACGCGTTCTAGTCCGGGACGTACAGGTGTCCCCGCAATACGAAAGACTTTCGTCTGGCACGATCGGCAGGTGCGGATCCTCTCCATCCAGTCCTCCGTCGCCTACGGCCACGTCGGCAACTCCGCGGCGGTCTTCCCGCTGCAGCGGCTGGGGCACGAGGTCTGGCCCGTGCTCACCGTGCACTTCTCCAACCACACCGGGTACGGCGCGTGGCGGGGCCCCTTGCTGGCTCCCGCGGACGTGCGGGAGGTGATCGCGGGCATCGAGGACCGCGGCGTTCTGGGATCGGCCGACGCGGTGCTCTCGGGGTACCAGGGCGACCCGGCGATGGGAGAGGTGATCCTCGACGCGGTCGCCCGGGTCAAGGAGCTGAACCCGGACTCGGTGTACTGCTGCGACCCCGTGATCGGCGACGTCGGACGTGGCGTGTTCGTCCGGCCGGGGATCCCGGAGTTCCTGCGCGACGAGGTCGTCCCGCACGCCGACGTCCTCACCCCGAACCACTTCGAGCTCGAGTTCCTCACCGGCGGTGAGGCGCGCTCCGACGACGAGCTGCTCGACGCGATCGACGCGCTGCGGAGCCGCGGGCCCCGCGACGTGCTCGTCACCTCGGTCCGGTACCACGACCAGGACCCCGCGCACGACGAGACCATCGAGCTGATGGCGGTCTCCGACGCCGGGGCCTGGGCGATCACCACCCCGCTGCTGCCGATCACGCCCAACGGCGGCGGCGACCTGACCGCGGCGCTCTACCTGGCACACCTGCGTGAGACCCGCTCCCCCGGGGTCGCGCTGTCCCGCACCACCGCCTCGGTGTTCGCGGTGCTCGAGGCGACCCTGAAGGCCGGCACGCGCGAGCTGCAGATCGTCGCTGCCCAGCACGACATCGCACACCCGCCCGAGCGGTTCGAGGTCCGCCGGCTGCGCTGACGCCGGTCAGTCCCGCTTCCGCCGGTTCGCCATCCCCATCGCCACGCTCGTGATCCGGTCGGGCAGGACCCGGGCCGCCTCGGTCATCACGCCGTTGAGGACGGATCCGGCGCGCACGTGTGCCCTGCCCTTCATCATCGCCGCGAACCCGTCCCTCGCGACGACCATCGGGTCGTCCTTGGGCCCGCGGGCCACCGGCGCGTCCTCCATGTCGGCCCGCTGGAAGAACCTGGTGTCGGTGGGACCTGGCATCAACGACGTCACCGTGACGCCGGTGCCGCGGAGCTCGTGCCGGATGCCCTCGACGAACGAGTGGACGAACGCCTTCGACGCGCCGTACGTCGACTGGTAGGGCGTCGGCGCGACGGCGACCAGCGAGGCGGTGACCAGGATCCGCCCCTCCCCACGGCTCGTCATCTGGTCCACCACGAGCTTGGCGAGGTGGACGGTGGAGCGGACGTTCAGGTCGACGAGCCGGAGATGGTCCTCCAGCGGCGTGTCCGCGAATCGGCCGGGCACGCCCATGCCCGCGTTCAGCGCCGCCACCGCGAGGGGACGACCAGTCGCCCGGACCGCCCGCCACAGCTCCTCGACGCCGCCCGCGGTCGCCAGGTCGGCCTGGACCGCGACCACCTCACGGCCGGACTCACGGAGCTCCGCGACGCACTCGTGGAGCGCCTCGTCATCCGCGGTCACCACGACGTCGTACCCATGGCCGACCAGCACCGACGCGAGCGCGCGCCCGATGCCGCTCGACGCCCCGGTGACCAGCGCAAGCTCGGATGCAGACATGTCGACGGCGGTACCCGGCCGGTGGGAGCACAGCCGCCCCCCAGTGGCCGCAGGTGCCGTCGTCGGCATCGATCGACGCTGACTAGGATTGGCGAGCCCCCAGGGGCAACGCCGCGTTAGCTCAGTTGGCAGAGCGTCGCTCTTGTAAAGCGAATGTCGTCGGTTCGACTCCGACACGCGGCTCCAGCGCGCGTACGGTGCTGCCATGGTGTTGCGCGCCCTCACGAGCCGGCCGGATCCGGCTCTGCTGACCCTGCCGTGGTCCTCGGCCCTCGCCGAGTGGCCCGAGCCACCGGTGGTGCGCCTCCCGCGCGGTCTGTCCCGCCACGTGGTCCGGATCGTCCAGGTCCAACGGCGGACGTTCGTGGTGAAGGAGACCGAGGAGCGGATCGCCCGTCGGGAGTACCACCTGCTGCGTGACCTGCAGCGGCGCGGCCTGCCGACCGTCGTACCCAAGGCCGTGCTGACCGGCCGCGTCGACCTGGACGGCGATCCGCTCCCTGCCGCGCTGGTCACCGAGCACCTGCACTTCTCTCTGCCCTACCGCACGCTGTTCCAGCAGGGCCTGGAGCTGGACCGGCTGCCTCAGCTGGTCGACGCGATCGTCGTGCTTCTCGTGCGGCTGCATCTCGCCGGCTTCTACTGGGGCGACGTGTCCCTCTCCAACGTGCTGTTCCGCCGTGATGCGGGGGGATTCGCGGCCTACCTCGTCGACGCCGAGACGGGTGAGCTGAACCCGACGGTCGCCGACGCGATGCGCGAGCACGACCTCACCATCGCCCGGGAGAACGTCTTCGCCGAGCTGCTCGACCTGCAGGGGGCAGCCGAGCTCGACCCCTCCGTGCAGGGCGACGAGATCATCGACCTGCTCGACGAGCGCTACCACGCCCTGTGGGCGGACCTCACGGCCGTCGAGGAGTTCGGCGTCAGCGAGATGTGGCGGATCGAGCAGCGCATCGAGCGGCTCAACGAACTCGGCTTCGACGTCGACGAGCTGGAGATCGTCAGCGACGAAGGAGGTGACCAGGTCCGGATCCAGCCGAAGGTCGTGGAGGCCGGCCATCACCGGCGGGAGCTCCGCGAGCTGACCGGCCTGGACGTCGAGGACGCCCAGGCGCGGCGGTTGCTGAACGACATCGCGGGGTTCACCGCGCACCACGACCTGGGCCACCTGAGCCCGACCGTGGTGGCCAACCGCTGGCTGGTCGACGTCTACGAGCCGCTCACATCGATGGTTCCGGCCGACGCCCGCGACAAGCTCGAGCCGGCCGAGATGTTCCACGAGGTGCTGGAGCACCGGTGGTATCTCTCCGAGCGCGCCGGCCACGAGATCGACATCTTCGAATCGGCCGCGGACTACATCAGGAACATCCTGCCCGGCCGCCCCGATGAGTCACCGAGAGTTCACTAGTCTCACCTGCGTGGACCTGCCCGTGATGCCGCCCGTCCAGCCGATGCTCGCCAAGTCGGTCTCGGGTGTGCCCGACCCCGCGAAGCACGACCCCCACGGGCTGAGCTTCGAGCCCAAGTGGGACGGGTTCCGGTGCATCCTGTTCAAGGACGGGGACGAGGTGGAGCTGGCCAGCCGCAACACCAAGCCGCTGACCCGCTACTTCCCCGAGCTGGTCGAGGCGGCCCGGGACGAGCTGCCCGAGCGGTGCGTCCTGGACGGGGAGATCTTCGTGGCGCTCGGGTCGCGGCTGGAGTTCGAGGTCCTGCAGGAGCGGATCCATCCGGCGGCATCGCGGATCAAGCTGCTCGCGGAGCAGACCCCGGCGAGCTTCGTCGCCTTCGACCTGCTCGCCCTGGGCGAGGAGTCGTACCTGGACCGGCCCTTCGCCGAGCGCCGCGCGCGGCTCGAGGAGGCGCTGGCGGGGCTGGTGGCGCGGGCGGGACGCTGCCACCTGACCCGCACCAGCACCGACCCGGCGATCGCCGAGCGGTGGTTCCACCAGTTCGAGGGAGCCGGGCTCGACGGCGTGGTGGCCAAGCCGATGAGCGCGCCGTACTCCCCGAACACCCGGACCATGCTGAAGATCAAGCACGAGCGGACAGCCGACGTCGTTCTCGCCGGCTACCGCGAGCACAAGACGAGCACGCCCGAGCGGCCGCTGATCGGCAGCCTCCTGCTCGGGTTGTACGAGGCCGGCGAGCTGCAGCACGTCGGCGTCAGCGCGAGCTTCACGACCTCGCGGCGTGCCGAGCTCTGGCAGGAGCTCCAGCCCCTGGTGTGCCCGATCGAGGAGCACCCGTGGGGCCGCTGGCAGGAGTTCCTGGTCGCCAACCCCGGCCGGCAGCCGGGCACGCAGAGCCGGTGGAGCCAGGGCAAGGACCTGTCCTTCACGCCGCTGCGGCCGGAGCGCGTGATCGAGGTCAAGTACGACGCCATGGAGGGCCGCCGCTTCCGCCACACCGCCCACTTCAAGCGGTGGCGCACCGACCGCGACCCGCAGTCATGTGGCTACGAGCAGCTGGAACAGCCGGTGAAGTACGACCTCGCCGACGTCCTCGAGGGCTGACCCTCGCGCCTACTCGACCGCCGACGCCGGCGGGTGTAGGACTGTCGTATGAGCACCGAATCCAGCAGTTCGATGCAGCCTGGCACCGACCAGTACGCCGTCGTCCTCCTCGTCGAGCAGGCGCTCAGCCATGTCGACGCCGCGCAGGTGCGTTCGCTGCACGAGGCACTGGACGTGCCGGTCGTCTACCACGTGCTGCTGCCGATGGCGGACGCGGCAGCCGCGGTGGAGGCATCTCTCGGGGTGATCGGTGGCGCGGACCTGATCGCACCGCCGATGACACCGTCGCCCGACGAGATCGAGCATCTCCGTGAGGAGTACCGCGGCCAGGCCGAGCGCGACCTCGCCACCACCACGGCCGCGCTGGAGGGCGTGGGTGCCGTCGTGGGCGGCGGCACGATCGTCACGGAATCCCCTGTCGATGCCCTGATCCGCGTGGTGAAAGAGGTCGACGGCCGCGAGGCGATCGTGCTCACCCGTCCGCACGTGGTCGCGGAGTTCTTCCACGTCGACTGGACCTCCCGCGCCCGGCGGAAGCTCGGCGTCCCGGTCCTCCACCTGCTGGAGCACCAGAGCTTCGACGAGCAGGCCGGCGGCGGCGAGGGGATCAGCGGCGCCTGAGGCCGGCCCCCCACCCGGGCGCCAGGTAAAGACGCTCGGATCGACGAGGGAAAACCCTCTATTCCTCTGTCTCCACCCTGAAGGTCTGCAATCCTCCGAAGAAGGGCAGCCGCATCGGGGCGGCCGCCGCGCCCTCCATTCCCTGGACCGGACCATGGACCTGCACCACCAGTCGTCGATCGTTCGCAACGACGAGCTCCAGGACCTGCTGCGCAGAATCGCCTCGCACGCGACCGAGTCCGTGGTGATCCGCGCACCCGCCGGGATGGGCAAGTCCACCCTGCTGCGGGCGGCGTTCGAGGTGCTCAAGCACAAGGACGTGTCGGTGCGTTTCGTCCGCCCGACCGAGGCGGAGCAGCACATGCCGTTCACCGCCCTCGTCGACCTGCTGGCGGGCCTCCCCGAGGAGTGGTACGACGAGCTGCCGGCTCCCCAGCGCCGTGCTGTGCGCACGGCGCTGTGCCTGGACGAGGCGGAGGAGCCGGTCGATCCCAGGGCTGTGGCCGCCGGGCTCGCCGGCGTCGTCTCGAGGTCCGGCTACCAGCGGCCGATCGTGATCATCGTGGACGACGCACAGTGGCTGGACTCGGCATCCCGCACCATGATCGTCGCGGCGCTGCGCCGGATCCGGAACCGCCGCATCACCATGGTCGCGGCGACCCGGCCGACCGAGGAGCCGATCGACCGCTGGCTCCCCGGCGTGGTCGACGTGATCGACCTCGACCCGCTCGGGCGCGAGCAGATGCAGCGCCTGCTCCTCGCCCACCTCGGCGAGGACCGCGGCCCCGCGGTCCTGCGCAGCGTGGTCGAGCGCTCGGGCGGCAACCCGCTCTTCGCCGTCCAGATCGCCCGCGGCGGCGCCGCTCAGGACGGCCGACTGGACGAGCTGATCTCCCGTCAGGTGATGCGCCTGCCGTTCCAGACCCGACAGGTGCTGCTCACGGCCTCACTCGCCGTCGACCGCAGTCTCGACACGATCGCCAAGGCCCTCGATCTGCCCCCGCTGGAGGCGTGCGAACGACTCGACCCCGCACGAACGGCAGGGCTGGTGCGCACCCAGAAGGTCGTCCGGTTCGAGCACCCGCTCTACGCGGAGGCCGTGATCGCCCTGGCGGCGGAGCCGGAGCGGCGCCGCGCGCTCGAGGGGCTGGCTGTCGCCGAACCCGACCCCGACGCCCGGATCGGGCACCGCGCCGCCATCACCGCCTGCCCGGACGACGGCCTCGCGGCCCAGCTCGACGAGGCCGCTGCCAACGCCCGGCGCCGGGGCGCCTGGGACCGCTCGCTCCAGCTGCTGCGCGAGGCGGTCTCGCACACCAGCGCCGGAGACGTCCGACTGTGCCGAAGCGGTCGGCTCGGCGAGTGGCTGGTCCGGAGCGGCCAACCGGTCGAGGGCGAGGAGCTGCTGCGCGCGGTCTACCTGCAGAGCCAAGGACCGGTCCGGCACCGGGCCGCCCTCGCACTGGCCGAGCTCTTCGTCTTCACCGGGCGCCCTCGCCCGGCAGCGGAACTGGTCGTCGAGCTCCAGGAGACCGATGCCTCCCCCGAGCTGCGCGCTCGGTCCCTGCTGATCAACCCGCTTCTCTTCGGGGACCGGGCGATGCTCGCCCGCGCCGAGCGCGCAGAGCGGATCCTCGCCGATGCCGGACGCTCGCCGGAGGTGGAGCGCGCCAGGACCGCAGCGATGACGCTGCGGGCGCGCTGCCTGATCAGCGCGGCCCAGCCCGCCGACGACGTCCTGGCCGAGGCGGTCGCGCGCGAAGGCTCGGCTCCGCCGTACGAGCCGCTGCCGTCGGCCGCCATGCTCGCCGCGTCGCACGCGCACTGGAACGACCGGTACGACGAGGCCGAGGCCGGCTACCGGGCGCTCATCGATCGCGCCCTGGACGCGGGCGACGAGGAGTCGCTGCCGATCCTGTTCGCTTTCGCGTGCTGCAACCACGCCCGTCACGGCAGGTGGGACGCCGCGATTCGCGACCTCGAGACCGCGCACAGCGGCGACGCCCAGCAACAGGTCGGCTCGTCCATGCTGGAGGTGCTGCGCGCCTGGGTCCGTGGCCACACCGGCGAGCTCGACCTCGCCCTGGCCTCCCTCGAGAGCGTCGGACCGTTCTTCTCCCTGGCCGAGCCCGGCCTCGCGGTCTACCACCACGCCCTGAAAGGCGAGCTGCTCCTCGGTGCGGAGCGCTACGTCGAAGCCGAGCGCGCAACGACCGCGGGTCTCGCCAGCCGGCGCGCGAGCGACATGGCCGACCCCGGCCTGCTCCCGCTGGACACCGACTGGATCGAAGCCGCGATCGCCCTCGGCGACCTCGACGGCGCCGAGGAGCGGCACATCATCACGACCGAGCGTGCCAAGCGGATGGGCCGGGAGAACGTGCTCGCTGCCTGCGAGCGGGTCCGGGTGCTCCTGCTCGCCGCGCGCGGGGAGACCGACCGCGCGGTCGTCGCCGTCCCCGGCATGCTGGCGGCGTACGACGCCCCCGATCGCCGTCCCCTCGACGTGGGCCGTGCCTACCTCGCGGCGGGCGAGGCCCTGCGTCGAGCGCGAGCCAAGCGCGGCGCCAACGAGCACCTCGCGCGCGCCGAGCAGATCTTCGCCGCCAGCGGCCATGAGACCTACCGCCTGCGTGCGGTGCGGGCCATGTCCCGGTTCGGCGTGCGCGCCGGCGGGCCGGCACAGCTGACCGGAACCGAGCGACGCACGGCCGAGCTGGCGATCTCCGGCCTGCGCAACCGGGAGATCGCGATGGCCCTGTTCGTCGACGTGAAGACCGTCGAGTCGACCTTGACCCGCGTCTACCGGAAGCTCGGCATCCGGTCACGGGTCGAGCTCGCCCGGGCCGTCGATGCCGGACCGTCGCCCGAGCTCACGGAGCCCGCCGCCCCGTGACGGCGGGCTCCCGGGCGGGATCTGTCCCGGTCAGCAGTCGACCAGGAGGTAGAAGTCGGCGTCCGTGTGGGCCGCTCCCGAGTTCCACGTCTCCACCCAGACCCGGTTGGGGAGGTTGAGGTAGTTCGGCGAGGCCGAGACGAAGCCGACGGTGCCGTTGAAGTTGGCCGCGCGACCGCGGGCGGCGAAGATGCCGCAGTCACCGACGTCGACGCCGGCGGGGAGGGTCACGTCGTATCGGCCGGTGTTGACCTTGGCCACCGAGATGCCGGCGCCGCTGCTGCGGTCGAGGGTGCCGTCGGCGCGGCCGGCGACCCAGTAGGTCCGCGCGTTCGGCCCCAGGTCGGCCGAGCTGATCGACCCGTTGGCCACGTCGGCGCCGGTGACCGTGCCGTTGCGCAGGTCGCCGCCCGGGATGGAGTCGGGCGCGACGTCGACGGCCTTGATCGTTCCGTTGCGGATGTCGCGGCTCTGGATCGTGTTGTCCTTGATCTTGGCGCTGGTGATCAGCGCGGCACTCACCGCACCGCCGCCAGCGCCGATGATCATGGCCGCCGCCACACCGGCCACCACCGCGGCGCGGACGCCGATCTTCCTCTTGCTGCGCTTCTCCATGCTCAGGACCTTCCTGGTGGGCCCGGCCTCGCCGGGATGCGGGAAGCGGCCTGAGGGAGCCTCGGACCGCCACCCCAGACGCTAGGAAGCCCGGAGCGCGACCGAAACGGGGTTAACCCGCGACTTCTGCGCTAACCCGCGATCTCGACCACGATGTCGAGGTGCCCGGCGTGCCGGGCGTACTCGGCCAGGACGTGGAAGCAGATCCACTCCAGTGTCGGCGGGTCCTCGGCGAACCGCCCGCCGGTGGCGCCCACCGTGTCCAGGGGGTACGACGCCAGCAGGTCCCGGGTTCGTACGCCGACCTGCTCCAGCCGAGCCGCGAGGTCCTCGGCGGTCACGTCGTGCGACACCCGCCAGCGGGGGCTCTCGGCAAGGGATGGATCGGGCACGTCCCAGTCGCCCCAGGGATCGGCGACCGTCGCGCCGAGGAACCCCCAGACGAACCAGCGCTGCTCCATGTGCAGGACGTGGGAGAGCAGCTCGAGCGGCGTCCAGCCCGACGGCACCAGCGAGGTCCGCTGCTGCTCCGGCGACAGCCGGAGCACCCCGCTGGCCACCTCGTCCCGCACCCAGTCGAGGTAGTCCGACCAGCGGGCCGCGCCGGACGGTCCCGACCTCGACGGCTCGCGGCCGTCGCGGGACATCCGCTCGTCCTGGCTCGTCGGGGGGCTCATCCCGGGCTCAGCTCCCCTCGATCCGGTTGCCCTGCTCGTCCCAGTGCTCGGCGACCTTCTTGCTCGGCTGCACGCGCGGCGGCTCACCAGGCATCTTCGGGTAGTCCGGCGGGAAGTTGAGCTCGCCCTCGCCGGCCGCGACCTGCGCCTCCCACAGCGCGAGCAGCGGATCCAGCGAGTAGGACTCGTCGTCGATCCTCGCCCACGGGTCGCCGTCGGCGAGCCGGTCGGGGACGGTGAACAGGTTGAAGGCACGTGGGTCCTTCAGCTCCGCGAGCTCCTCCCAGGTGACCGGCGTGGAGACCGGTGCCCCCGCGAGCGGACGCAGCGAGTAGGCGGAGGCGATGGTGCGGTCGCGGTTGTTCTGGTTGAAGTCGACGAAGATCCGCTCGCCCCGCTCCTCCTTCCACCACGCTGTGGTCACGCCCTCGTCGCGCCGCGCCAGCTCGCGGCCGAACCCGATCGCCGCGTGCCGCACGTCCTCGAACTCCCAGCGCCGCTCGATCCGCACGTAGATGTGCACGCCCCGGTTGCCGGAGGTCTTGGCATACCCGCGGATGCCGAGCTCCTCGAGGAGCTCCCTGGCGACGCCGGCCACGCGGACGGCGTCGCCGAAGGTCGTGCCGGGCTGGGGGTCCAGGTCGATCCGCAGCTCGTCGGGATGGTCGGTGTCGTCCCGCCGGACCGGCCAGGGGTGGAAGGTCAGCGCGCCCATCTGTGCGCACCAGACCGGCACAGCCAGCTCGGTCGGGCAGACCTCCTCGGCCTTGCGTCCGGACGGAAAGGTGATCTCGACCGACTCCAGGTAGTCGGGAGCACCCTTCGGGACCCGCTTCTGGTAGAACGCCTCGGCGTCGTTGTCCCGTGGCCCGGTGGCGAGGCGGAAGCCCTCGCGCACGCCGGACGGCCACCGCTCCAACGCTGTGGGCCGGTCGCGCAGAGCACGCATCAGGCCGTCGCCCACCGCGACGACGTACTCGGCCACCATCAGCTTGGTGACCTCGGGAGTCCGCTCCGTCGCCTCGTAGATCACCCGGTCCGGACTCGACACCCGGACCTCGCGGTCACCGGCGTGGACGGTGGCCGCCGCGGTCTTCGCCATGCTCCGACCCTAGAGGGTCAGCGCGCGTCGTCGGCTGGCTCGAGGGTGAGGCTGATCGAGTTGATGCAGTAGCGGTCGCCGGTCGGCGTGCCGTAGCCGTCGGGGAAGACGTGACCGAGGTGGGAGCCGCAGTTGGCGCAGCGGACCTCGGTGCGCTTCATCCCGTGCGAGTTGTCCTCGATGTACTCCACGGTGTCGCTGACGGGCTGGTAGAAGCTCGGCCAGCCACAGCCGGAGTGGAACTTGGTGTCGGACTCGAAGAGCTTCGCGCGGCACGCCTTGCAGCGGTAGACCCCGGTGGTCTCGGTGTCGGTGTACTCACCGGTGAAGGCGCGCTCGGTGCCGGCCTTGCGCAGCACGGCGTACTCCTCGGGAGTGAGCTCCTGGCGCCACTCCTCGTCTGACTTGTCGACCTGGTAACCCATGGGGTCGAGGCTACCCGCGTGGCCTGGGCCCGGCACCCCAGCGGAGAAGCTGCATGTCGGTGGTGCCCGGCTCCAGTCCGAGGTCCACGAAGCCCGCGCGCTCGGCCACCCGGCGCGCCACGGCGTTCGCGGGCCGGGTGCGGACCACCGGGTCGATCCCGGGCGCCAACCGAGGCGCGTGCTGCTGCGTGGTTCGCACGATCGCGCCGGCGACGCCGCGGCCGTGGACGGCCGGGCCCAGCCGGTAGTAGACGTTGAGCACGGGCTCGTCCGCCAGTACGTGGCGCTGGACGCCGCCCAGGCCGGCGTGGACCCGCGCCCCGTCCTCGGGGGCGGGACCGCGGACGCCCTCCGGCCACCACGACTCCGGCACGAGCACGGTCCAGTACCCGAAGCCGTGCTCGGACCAGTGATCGAGGAACGGGCTCAGGAACCGCTCGGCGTCGGCGAGGCCGGTCTGCGTCACGTGCGGGTCGTGCTCGTACACGCGGGGGTCGCCGTGCACGGACAGGACGCCCGGTGCGTCGTCCGGGCGCGGCGCCCGGAGCAGGATGCCGTCACCCAGGTCGATGCGGCTGACCGCAGGCACGGCGACGTCAGGGAAGACGCTCGAGCAGGTCGCGCACGTCGACGCGCCGCCCCGTGTAGAACGGCACCTCTTCGCGAACGTGGCGGCGGGTCTCCGAACCGCGCAGGTGACGCATGAGGTCGACGATCCGCGTCAGGTCGTCAGCCTCGAACGCCAGCATCCACTCGTAGTCGCCGAGCGCGAAGCTGGGAACGGTGTTGGCTCGCACGTCGGGGTAGTCGCGGGCCATCTGGCCGTGCTCCGCGAGCAGGCGCCGGCGCTCGGAGTCGTCCAGCAGGTACCACTCGTAGGAGCGGACGAACGGGTAGACCGCGACGTAGTCGTGGACCCGCTCGTCGGCGAGGAACGCCGGCAGGTGACTCCGGTTGAACTCCGCGGGCCGGTGCAGCGCCATCTGCGACCAGACCGGCGCGAGCCGCGACCCGAAGGCGGTACGACGAAGGCGGTGGTAGGCCCGCTGCAGCCGGTCGCTGGACTCCGAGTGCCACCACACCATCAGGTCCGCGTCCGCGCGGAGCCCGGCGACGTCGTACACGCCCCGGACGACGACGTCCTCGGCGGCCAGCTCGGAGAGCAGCGCCTCCACCTCCGCGGCCTCGCTCTTGCGGACCACGTCGTCCTCGCCGATCGGGCGCTCCAGCTTGAAGACGGACCACATGGTGAAGCGGATGGTGTCGTTGAGCTCGTTGATCTTGGCCGCGTTGGACTTGATGTGGGCCTGGGGATCGGACATGACGTCCATTCTGCCGCGGCGGTGAGAGGCGGCGGCCGCCGGGTGACGCGGCTAGCTGCTCCTGGCACCGAGCAGCTCCGCGACCGCCCGGTGCGCCGATCCGATGGTCGCCGGGACCCCCACGCCGTCGTACGCCGCGCCGCACACCGCGAGCCCGGGGACCCGGGCGACCGCCGCGCGGACCCGAGCCACGCGGTCG
>NZ_SSXI01000246.1 GCF_004803405.1 Nocardioides sp.
CAGCGCGGCCATCACCTACGTCGTACTCGCCCTGGCGAGCGGCCTGTTGGTGGCGATGGTGGTCGCCGCCCCGGACGGCGTGATGCAGGCCGCCGCCGGCGTGGCTCTGCTCGGGACGCTCGGCTCCTCGCTGGCCGACGCTCTCGCGGATCCCCGCGAGCGGGAGGCCGCGGCCGCGACGCTGGTCGTCGCGGCGTCGGGCGTGAGCGTGCTCGGCATCGGCGCCGCGTTCTGGGCGTTGCTGGTGGGGCTGGTGCTGCGGGCGTTCCTGCGCCGAGCTCCGGCGAGGTCCCCGGTCAGGACACGGTGAACAGGGTGGACCGCAGCCCCAGGATCGAGCGGAACGACTCACCGGTCGGCGTCGCGGTGTCCTTGGTGCCCTTGATGGTGACCTCGAGCACCCGGCCGCCCCAGCTTCCCCGGCGGTCCCGGTCGCCCGCCGCGACGGTCACGCTCTCCAGGTCCCCGATGCTCGGCCAGGCCCGCTCGATCGCGTCGTCGCTGATCCTCACCGTCCAGCGGGTGGCCGGGTCGAACCGATCCTGACGTGCGGGCAGGTAGGGGAAGCCGCCCTTCACCGTCCAGCCGCCGTTGCTGGAGCCGAACTGGGTGAACGCCGCCCTGCGGCCGTAGGTCCGGATCTCGCCCCGGGTCGCCGCGATCGCGGCGTTCGAGCTCGGGTGCTCGGAGCCGACGCCGCCGTACACCTGCGACCGGGTGGTGTCCCAGACGTCGAAGTACCCGCGATTGGTGGTCTCGCGCTCGTGCACGGCGTAGGTCCGCGCTGCGACGGCCTGCGCCCGGACGGCATGCGGACTCCACGACGCCGGCATCTCGCGCGCCACGACGCCACGGAGGTAGGCCTCGAGCGGCACCACGTTCACCGTGTCGCGACCGGCTCCGGAGCTGGGAACGGCCGAGCGCAGCGAGCCGCGGTAGACCGCGGAGCCGCCGGGGACGTAGAGCCGGATCGGCCGTCCGCCCGCGCGGAACTCGGCCTGCCCGGCGATATCGCGGACCACTCGCCACCGGCCGGTGTGGACCCACAGGCGGCTGCTCCGGTTGCCGGGCAACGGCGTGATCCGCCAGCGCCGGGCGTTGCGCTTCGTCAGGTTCCACACCCGACCGCTCTTCAGGCTGCGCACCGTCAGCGCCGAGCGGTGACGGACCACCACGCCGCTGGTGGTGTCGGCGGTGATCAGCACCTTCAGGCTGCCGCGGGCAGAGCCGACTGCGGTCCCGGGGTAGTAGAACCCGAGGATCTGCCGATGCGTGTGCCCCGCCTCGGCACGCTCCTTGGCGCCGTACTGCGACATGCCCTTGCCGTGGCCGTAGCCGCTGCCGGTGACGGTCACCTCGTCGGGCCCGGCGGCGACGGCCGTGGGCGCGTGGAGGGTGGTCGCGAGCGCGATCAGCAGGGTCCCGAGAATTAGGCGCATCACTCGAGGTTAACCGCCGGTTCCAGGCTCCGGGCGTGATCGCCCTAGGATTCGTGACCATGACCGAGCTCGACAGCACCCAGGCACCGGCCCCGACCAGCCCGGCCGCGGATTCCGAGGGCGCCGCGGCCCGTGCTGTATCGGTACCGGACAGGCCTGCGCTGGAGGGACTCGAGCAGAAGTGGGCCGAGCGGTGGAGGGCCGACGACACCTTCGGGTTCGACCGGAGCCAGCCGCGCGAGAACGTCTACTCGATCGACACGCCGCCGCCGACCGTCAGCGGCAGCCTGCACGTCGGCCACGTCTTCTCCTACACGCACACCGACCTGATCGCCCGCTACCAGCGGATGCAGGGCAAGTCGGTCTTCTACCCGATGGGCTGGGACGACAACGGCCTGCCGACCGAGCGGCGGGTCCAGAACTTCTACGGCGTCCGGTGCGACCCGTCGCTGCCGTACGACCCCGACTTCACCCCGCCCGAGAAGCCGGACCCGAAGCGCCAGGTCCCGATCAGCCGGCCGAACTTCGTCGAGCTGTGCGAGCAGCTGGTCGAGCAGGACGAGCTGGTCTTCGAGTCGCTCTGGCGGACCCTGGGCCTCAGCGTGGACTGGAAGATCAACTACACGACCATCGGCAAGCGGGCGCAGACCGTCAGCCAGCGGGCGTTCCTGCGCAACCTGGCGCGTGGCGAGGCCTATCTCCAGGAGGCCCCGACCCTCTGGGACGTCACCTTCCAGACTGCCGTCGCGCAGGCCGAGCTCGAGGCTCGTGAGTACGCCGGCGCCTACCACCGCGTGGCGTTCCACAAGCCGGGCGGCGGCGCCGTCCACATCGAGACCACGCGCCCCGAGCTGATCCCGTCGGTCGTCGCGCTCATCGCACACCCCGACGACGAGCGCTACCAGCCCCTGTTCGGCACCACCGTCGCCTCCCCCGTGTTCGGCGTCGAGATCCCGGTCGTCGCGCACCCGTCGGCGGAGATGGACAAGGGCGCGGGCATCGCGATGTGCTGCACCTTCGGCGACCTGACCGACGTCCAGTGGTGGCGGGAGCTGCAGCTCCCGGTCCGCACCGTCATCGGTCGCGACGGACGGTTCACCCGCGAGACCCCCGAGTGGCTGTCCGCCGAGCGCGCGTCGGCCGCCTACGAGGACCTCAAGGGCAAGACCGTGCACAGCGCGCGGGAGACGATGGTCGCGAAGCTCCGGGAGTCCGGCGACCTCGACGGGGACCCCAAGCCCACCCAGCGGATGGCGAACTTCTACGAGAAGGGCGACAAGCCCCTCGAGATCGTCTCCACCCGCCAGTGGTACATCCGCAACGGTGGCCGCGACGCGAGGGTGCGCGACCAGATGATCGCCCGCGGCGCGGAGATCGAGTGGCTGCCGCCGCACATGAAGCACCGCTACGACAACTGGGTCGGCGGCCTCAACGGCGACTGGCTGATCTCACGCCAGCGGTTCTTCGGCATCCCGTTCCCGGTCTGGTACCCGCTGGACGAGGAGGGCGAGCCCGACTACGCCCGGCTGCTGCTCCCCGCCGAGGCCGAGCTGCCGGTCGACCCGTCCACCCAGGTCCCCCGGGGGTACACCGAGGACCAGCGCGGCAAGCCGGGCGGTTTCGTCGGCGACCCCGACGTCATGGACACCTGGGCCACCTCGTCCCTGACCCCGCACATCGCGGGCGGCTGGGTCGAGGACGATGACCTGTTCCAGCGGGTGTTCCCCATGGACCTCGCCACCCAGGCGCACGACATCATCCGCACCTGGCTGTTCAGCCGGGTGGTCCGCGCTCACTTCGAGAACGGCGCCGCCCCCTGGTCGCACGCCATGATCTCGGGTTTCATCGTCGACCCCGACCGCAAGAAGATGTCCAAGTCCAAGGGCAACGTGGTCGTGCCCGACGAGATCCTCGGCAAGTACGGCGCCGACGCGGTCCGCTGGCGTGCGGCGATCGCCCGGCCCGGGCTGGACTCGCCGTTCGACGAGACCCAGATGAAGGTCGGCCGGCGGCTGGCGATGAAGGTCCTCAACGCGTCGAAGTTCGTGCTCGGCAGCGTGGGGGCGACCGAGTTCAGCCCCGCCTCCGTCAGCGAGCCCGTCGACACCGCGCTGATCGGCCGGCTCGCGTCGGTCGTGCGCAGGGCGACCGAGGCGTTCGACGCCTACGACTACACGACCGCGCTCGAGGTCACCGAGAAGTTCTTCTGGGAGTTCTGCGACGACTACCTCGAGCTGGTCAAGGAGCGCGCCTACGGCCACGAGGAGCTGGTCTCCGACTCCGCCCGCGCCACCCTCGCGTTCGCCCTCCAGGTGCAGCTGCGGCTGCTGGCGCCGTTCCTGCCCTACGTGACCGAGGAGGTCTGGTCGTGGTGGCAGGAGGGCTCGATCCACCGCGCGCCGTGGCCCACGGTCACCGAGCTCGGCTCCCCCGCCGCGTCCGACGGCACCGCGATCGACTCCGTCGCCGCCGCGCTGGCCGGGATCCGCGGGGCGAAGTCGCAGGCCAAGGTCAACATGAAGACGCCGCTTGCGCGGGTCGAGGTGAGGGGTCCCGGGAAGCTGGTTCGGGACGCCGAGCTGGCCCGGCGCGACCTGGTCGCCGCGGGCAAGATCGTGGGCGACCTGGTCTTCACCGTCGACGACTCCGCGACCGAGCTCGCGGTGACGGCCGAGATCGCCGAGCAGCCCGAGTCCCCGGCCACGCCCAGCGAGTGACACGCCTCCGCGTGGTGGCCGCTGCGGCGGCCGCGCTGTTGGCGACGAGCGCCTGCAGTCCCACCGTGTGGCCCTCGGCCGCCGATCAGGACGAGTTCTGCGACGTCGTCACCGACACCGGCCTGAGCCGCGAGCAGCTCGACGAGCTGCGCTCGCTCGGCACGCCCGCCAACCTCCCGTTCGAGGCCCGGCGCTATCTTCTCGACCTCGACGAGGGCGAGGAGACCGACGCCGCGGACGAGGCGACCTTCCGGGAGTACGTCGACGGGTACTGCCGCTGAGGCGTGGGGCGAACCGCGCGAGCCACGGCTCCACGGTCCCGGCTAGGACCTCGTCCACTGCTGGTTGGTCCCACCGTTGCAGTACCAGACGTCGATGGGTGTCCCGTTGCCCGTGCCGGCGCCGGCGGCGTCGAGGCAGAGCTCAGGATGGCCGACGCTGGTGATCGAGAGGTCGGCATTGAGCTCCCACGCCTGGTGTGCCGCCCCCGTGCAGTCGGTGATGATCACCGGACTTCCCGCACTGGACCCGTCGCCACCGATCGTCATGCACTTGTCGCCGTAGACGGTCAGCTGCTTCTCCGCCGTCCAGTTCCACGACTGGTTGCCACCGGCGTTGCAGTCCCACAGGTTCAGCGCGGTCCCGTTGGTCGTCGAGAAGCCCGGGACGTCGACACACCTGCCACTGCCCACGCCGCGCAGGACCTCGCCCGGCGGTGCCGGCGGCAGGTCGTTGACGGGCTCCTCCTTCAGCAGCCCCCAGCCCCACTGCAGCTGGGCCAGCCCGCTCTCGCTGTTGACCTCGAGGTCGTTCGCCGCGACCTGCGTGGTCATGGAGTAGGCGTCGCCGTTGCGCAGGCCCGGCCAGTAGACGATGCCCATCCGTTGGCTGCGCGCGGTCTCGGTGAGGGCACCCAGGTAGGAGGTGTAGATGTTGCCCTCGTGGTTGCCGTAGTTCAGGCCGGTGGTCATCGGGGAGCCGGCCTCGTCGATGATCGTGCGCCATCCGTAGGGACCGATCCGGGGCAGGAGGTTGGCCCGCCACTCCTCCTCCGTGGTGTGGTCGGCCCAGAAGCCGTAGAAGTGCAACGACAGCAGGGTGCCCCTGAGCTCGGGCGCCGCGCCCACGCCCTTGACGTCGTCGTTGTAGCCCGTGCCGGAGATGACGACGCGTCCGCGGGGGACGTCGTCATGCCGGTCCAGCCATGAGGCGGTGAGCGCGACCCACTCGTCCAGCGGGTAGCCGAACGGCTCGTTCATCGGCTCGAAGTAGACGCGGGGATGGTGGCCGTACCTGGCGACGACGGTCTCCCACATCGCCTCGAACCTCTGCGGGTCGTCCACCCGGCCGTCCTTGGCGTCGTTGGCCTCCCAGTAGCTGAGGATGACCTTGAACCCCTGGTCCACCGAGGCATCGATGGCCGCGCGGTACGACGTCCACCAGTCCGTACCGACGCTCGAGGGATTGATCGGCAGCCGGATCGTGTTGGCCCGCATCTCGTGCCGGAACTCGCTGACGATCGCGGTCGACCTGCGGTACGTCCGGGCGTAGCCGTCGTCCTTGCTCAGCCCCGAGGGGACGACCTCGTCGGCGGCGTAGTTGTCGCGAGGGTCCGCCCAGTTGACGCCCCGGAACTCACGCGTGCCGGGGCGCGGTTTGCTCGCCGGTCCGCTTGCCTTCTCGCCTGCTTCAGGTGCGGCGCTCGTCGCGGTCCCCGGCATGGCGCCGGCGGTCGTCACGGTCACGGCTACGAGCATCGCCAGGATGGTGCGCACCCAGTTCATGTGGTCTCCGAATCCCCGAGGAGTCGAACACGCGCCCCGAGAAGGGCCGTATGTTGACGTAAACAGTCACTGTGGACTGGGAGCGTCTCACCGCGCCTCGCCCAGCGTCAAGGCTGGCCAGGCTGCTGGTCCTCGCCGGCGTCCGCTCGAGCGCGGACCGATCAGGCCGACTTCTTCTTCTTGGTCTCGCGCAGCACCAGCGTGGGCGGGGCGTCGTCGTCGACGGTCTCCCGGGTCACGACGACCTTCTCCACGTCACCGCGGCTGGGCACGTCGTACATCACGTAGAGGAGGACCTCCTCGATGATGGCGCGCAGCCCACGAGCACCGGTGCCGCGCTCGAGCGCCTTGTCGGCGATCCCCTGGATCGCGTCGTCGGTGAACTCCAGCTCGACACCGTCGAGCTCGAAGAGCTTCTTGTACTGCTTGACCAGGGCGTTGCGGGGCTCGGTGAGGATCTGGACCAGCGCCTCCTGGTCGAGCGGGCTGACGCTCGCGATCAACGGGAGCCGGCCGATGAACTCGGGGATCAGGCCGAACTTCGTGAGGTCCTCCGGTCGAACCAGCGACAGCATGTCGTCGGCCTCACGGTCGGCCTTGCCGCGGGGCTCGGCGGTGAAGCCCAGCGACTTCTTGCCGACCCGCTGCTCGATGATGTGCTCGAGCCCGGCGAAGGCACCGCCGACCACGAACAGGATGTTCGTGGTGTCGATCTGGATGAACTCCTGGTGGGGGTGCTTGCGTCCGCCCTGTGGCGGCACCGAGGCGGTCGTGCCCTCGATGATCTTCAGCAGCGCCTGCTGCACGCCCTCGCCGGAGACGTCGCGGGTGATCGAGGGGTTCTCGGCCTTGCGGGCCACCTTGTCGATCTCGTCGATGTAGATGATCCCGGTCTCGGCCTTCTTGACGTCGTAGTCGGCCGCCTGGATCAGCTTGAGGAGGATGTTCTCGACGTCCTCGCCGACGTAGCCGGCCTCCGTCAGCGCCGTGGCGTCGGCGATCGCGAACGGCACGTTGAGCATCCGCGCGAGCGTCTGCGCGAGGTAGGTCTTGCCGCAGCCGGTCGGGCCGATCACCAGGATGTTGGACTTGGCGACCTCGACGACCTCGTCCTTGCTGTGCTTGCCCGAGATCGGCTGCACGCCCGCCTGGACCCGCTTGTAGTGGTTGTAGACCGCGACCGCGAGGGACTTCTTCGCCTGCTCCTGTCCGATGACGTAGGAGTTGAGGAACTCGAAGATCTCCTTCGGCTTGGGCAGCTCCTCGAGGGTGACCTCACTGCCTTCGGCGAGCTCCTCCTCGATGATCTCGTTGCACAGGTCGATGCACTCGTCGCAGATGTAGACACCCGGACCCGCGATGAGCTTCTTCACCTGCTTCTGGCTCTTGCCGCAGAACGAGCACTTCAACAGGTCGCCACCGTCACCGATGCGTGCCACAGGTCCTCCTCACGTATGAACTCCCCGACGGTACCCCGTGCCGCACCCGCTGTGGGGTGTGACACGAGGAGTACGTCGAGGGGCTCATCGGTTGCTGGTCAGGCGAGTGCAGGGGTCTGCTTGAGGGACTCGAGCACCGAGTCGATCAAGCCGTACTCGATCGCCCCCTGAGCGGTCAGGATCTTGTCCCGCTCGATGTCGCGGCTGACCTCCTCGATGGACCGGCCCGAGTGGTCGCTGATCATCTTCTCGAGCATCTCGCGCATGCGCAGGATCTCGTTGGCCTGGATCTCGATGTCCGAGGTCTGGCCGAAGGTGCCCTCGGTGTAGGGCTGGTGGATCAGGATCCGACTGTTGGGCAGCGCCAGGCGCTTGCCCTTCGCGCCCGCGGCCAGCAGCACCGCGGCCGCCGAGGCGGCCTGCCCGATGCACACCGTCTGCACGTCGGGCTTGATGAACTGGATGGTGTCGTAGATCGCGGTGAGCGCCGTGAAGGAGCCACCAGGGCTGTTGATGTAGATGCTGATGTCCTGGTCGGGGTTCATCGACTGGAGGCACAGCAGCTGGGCGATCACCGCGTTGGCGACGTCGTCGGAGATCGGCGTGCCGAGGTAGATGATGCGGTCCTCGAACAGCTTGGCGTACGGGTCGATCCTGCGGAAGCCGTAGGAGGTGCGCTCTTCCCACTGGGGAATGTAGTAGTTCATCTGCTCAGTCCTTCTTGTGGGCCGGACGGCCCTCGCTGGAGGCTTCCTTCGCGCTGGCGATCACCTTGTCGACCAGGCCGTACTCGCGCGCCTCGCCGGCGGTGAACCAGCGGTCGCGGTCTGCATCGGTGGTGACCTGCTCCACGCTCTGGCCGGTGTGCTGCGAGATCAGTTCGAGCAGCACCTTCTTGATGTGCAGCGACTGCTGCGCCTGGATCTTGATGTCGGAGGCGGAGCCGCCCATCCCGGACGACGGCTGGTGCATCATGATCCGCGCGTGGGGCAGTGCGTATCGCTTGCCCTTGGCGCCGGCGCAGAGCAGGAACTGGCCCATCGAGGCGGCCAGGCCCATGCCGACGGTCGCGACGTCGTTGGGGATGTAGTTCATGGTGTCGTAGATCGCCATGCCGGCGTCCACGGAGCCACCCGGGCTGTTGATGTGGAGGAAGATGTCGGCCTCGGGGTCCTCCGCCGACAGCAGCAGCAGCTGCGCGCAGATCGCGTTGGCGTTCTGGTCACGCACCTCGGAGCCGAGGAAGACGATCCGCTCACGGAGCAGCCGGCTGTAGATGTTGTCGTCGAGGAAGTTGATCCCCGACGCGCCGTTCATCTGAGGGCCGCTGTCGGGGCCACCGGGAAACTGAGTCACGCGGGTGACACTAGCCGTCTCCGGAGACAGATCCACGCGATAACCACCCCTGTTCGCCGACAGCGGATTTGCGCACCACGCCGGTCCGGTCAGCCCTCTGCCGCGGCTCTGAGCCCGTCGACCGTGACGGCCATGCCGGCCTCCAGCTCGTCGGCGTGGGATTCGGACCCACCGAGCGCGAGCGACGCGAAGAGCCGGCTCCCCCGGGTGAGCGCCCGCGGCACCGGTCGCCGGTGCACGACGCGGGTCCGGTCCGGCTCGCCGGGGACCGGATCGAGCTCCCAGATCCACTGCGCCCCGCTCGACGGCGTGTCCCACACCAGGCGGCGACCCAAACTGACCTCCGCGACCACCGACCGTGTCGGCCAGAGGACCGCCTTGCGGCGGTTGATGCCGAGGTACCACTGCCCCACGCGGAGACCGCCCGGCTTCAGCGGCATCATCCGCACGGTCTCGGGGCTCCACTCGGCCAGCTGCCGGAAGTCGGTGAGCAGCGCCCACACCCGGTCCGCGGGCGCGTCGATCACGGCCTCGGCGCGCAGCTCCCGTTCGGCCCCCGCGTGCGTCATGGGGACCATGATGGCCCCTGCGGCCGAGGGTCAGAAGGCGGGCAGCCAGAGCGAGATCATCCAGAGGCCGGGTGCGCCGGCAACCACCACGCCGACGATCGCCAGGCCCAGCCCCACCGGACGCCTCGCGAGCGACCAGCCCAGCCCCCCGAACAGCAGGCCCAGCACCCCGGGCAACCCGAGGGCCACGGCGAAGACGTAGCCGATGTCGGCGAGCGGGTCCTCGGAGGTGTCGGCGGCGGTCGCGACGACGAAGAACGTCGCAACCAACAGCTCGAGGACGGCGAGTGCGAGTGCGACGGCCGCGCAGACGACGGCGGCGCGGCGGGTCGGGGCGGTGGTCGTGCTGGTCTCTCCCATGCGTCGAGCCTCGCGGCGCGACGGTGTGGGCGTCGTGAGTAGCCGGGCTCAACCCAGCCAGCGGGCGAGCGCTGCGTGCACCTCGGGGTGGTTGAGCAGACCGAAGTGGTCGGTGCGGCCGACGTGCAGGGTCTCGGCCCCCGGGAACAGGTCGGTGCCGCGACGGTCCCGGCCGACAGCGGAGCGCGGGGTGACGAGGAGGTCGCCGACCACCTGGGCGACAGGGTGCCGCGGCGACCGGGTCAGTGTGGCCGACACCAGCCGGAAGCGGACGTGCGGCAGGGCCGGGACCTCGGCTGCGACTCCTTCACGGAGGTCGCGGATGCCGAGCGACCGACGGTCGAGGATCGCCCCGAAGCCACGCGACTCCGGCATCCGGTTGAGCAGGCGGCTCCCGTGGTGGGCGCTCTTCGCCAGCGGCGCGCCGAGGTGGGGCGTGCCGAGGGTTACCACGTCGGTCACGAGGTCCGTCCAGCCCCGGTCACCCGGCTGATCCGCCTTGACGGCCAGCGCCGTCCGGGAGATCAGGCCGCCGAGGGAGTGGCCGACCAGGGCGATGCGACGCACCTCGGTCGGCCACACGCCGACCAGCCTCTGCAGCAGCGCCGACATCGCCACGCCGTTCTCACGGACACCGAGGCCGGTGTTGGCGCGGAGGTAGACCGGGGTCCATCCCCGCCGGGCCAGGCTCTCGCCGTACGTCGAGCCGGTCGACTGGCGGTGGAGTTTCCAGTAGTCCTCGTTCTCACAGAGCCCGTGCAAGAAGACGACCACCTGCGCCGTGGCGTCGGGGAACGCGGCGCCGACCCCCTCCTCGGTGAGCACGACGTCACGACCCTGGTGCCGTACGCCCGTCTCGATCGCGAGCCGCGGCCGCTCGCGACGCAGCTCCTCGCCGATCAGCCCGTTGACGGCGGCGCTCACGAACCGACCCCTCGGGCGGTCCTCCAGGCGTGGGCCGACACCCGTCTCGGCGAGCCGGTCGAGCCCCAGGCTGGCGCCGCGCAGGGTCAGGCCGAGCGCGCCGTAGACAGCGGTCGCGATGCCGCGGTGGATGGCCTCGGTCGACCCTCCCGCAGGACCGAGGCCCTTCCGGACCACGCCGTAGGCCCGGTCCACGACCGCGGTGTGGGTCTCGCGTGCGGTCGTGACGACGAGGTCGTCGGCAACGGCAGCCAGCAGCGCCAGCGCCTCGATGACGGTCGGCTCCTGCTTCACGACACGACCCTAGCGCCTCAGTGAACAGGTGTTCACTATTCGGGGTCGCGGCGTGGCGCGAGCGCGACGGACGTCACATCGTGCTGAAGGTCAGTCCTCGTCGGCGATCAGCTCGGCCGGCGCGTTCACCGGCGCCTCAGCGTCGTCGTCGGCGGGCTCGTCCTCACCGATCGAGCCGTCGCCCCGCAGGTTCTTCAGCTCCACCTGGTTGCCGGAGGCGTCCTTGACGGTCGCCCCCTCGACGAGCTGCTGGAGCGCCTTGCCGCGACGGATCTCCTGAACCATGTCGGGCACGTGGTTGTGCTCGAACATGTGGTTCACGAACTCCTGCGGGTCCTGGCCGGACTGCTGGGCGCGACGGATCATGTGCTGGGTCAGCTCGGACTGGTCGACGCCCATCTCCTCCTTGTCCGCGATCTCGTCGAGCAGGAACTGCGCGGCGATCGCGTCGCGGACGCGGCGGTCGAGGTCGGCCTCGAACTCCTCCTGGGTCTGGCCCTCGTCCTCGAGGTACTTCTCCAGCGGCATGCCGGCCATCGCGAGCTGCTGCTCGACGTTGGCCCGGCGTGCGTTGAGCTCCTCGGTGACCATGGTCTCCGGCAGCGGAATGTCGACCTTCTCCAGCAGCGACTCGAGGACGGCGTCCCGAGCGGCCGCAGCCTGCTCGAGCCGCTTGCCGCGGGTGAGCCGCTCGCGGACATCGGCGCGCAGCTCCTCGAGGGTGTCGAACTCCGAGGCCTCCTGCGCGAAGTCGTCGTCGAGCTCGGGGAGCTCCTGCTCCTGGACCTGCTTGACCTTGACCTTGACGTCGACGTCCTGGCCGACCAGGTCGCCGCTGACGAGCTGGGTGGTGAAGGTCTTCTCCTCGTCCACCGAGGCGCCGGCGAGGGCGTCGTCGAGGCCCTCGATCATGCCGCCGCTGCCGACCTTGTAGGAGAAGTCGCTGATCTCGGCGCCGTTGACGACCTCGCCGTCCTTGGTCGCGACCAGGTCGATGACCACGAAGTCGCCGTCCTGCGCGGGGCGCTCGACGTCGATCAGGGTGCCGAACCGCTCACGCAGCGCGTCGAGCTGCTCGTCGACGTCGGCGTCGGTCACCTCGATGTCCTCGACGGTCGCCTCGAGGCCGTCGTACGCCGGGAGCTCGATCTCGGGCTTGATGTCGACCTCGGCGGTGAACTCCAGGCCCTCGTTGTCCTCGAACTTCGTGACCTCGATGTCCGGCTGCGCCAGCGGGGTCAGGGAGTTCTCGGTCAGCGCCTCGACATAGGCCTTCGGCAGGACCTCGTTGACGGCCTCGTCCAGCACCACACCGCGACCGACCTGGCGGTCGATGACCTGCGGCGGGACCTTGCCACGACGGAAACCGGGAACGTTGATCTGCTTCGCGATCTTCTGGTACGCCGCGTCGAGGCTCGGCTTGAGCTCCTCGAAGGGCACCTCGATGGTCAGCTTGGCCCGGGTCGGGCTCAAGGTCTCGACGGCGCTCTTCACAGGTGTTCTCCTACTAGTCGATGGTGATCATGCGTCGGGGCGACAGGACTCGAACCTGCGGTCTCCTGCTCCCAAAGCAGGCGCGCTAGCCACTACGCTACGCCCCGTTGAAACGGCCTTTCGGCCGTGCTCCGAGGGGATGACGGGAATCGAACCCGCGTAGCCAGTTTGGAAGACTGGGGCTCTACCATTGAGCTACATCCCCGCGCCTCTCGTCGCGCTCTGGGCACGCCGAATTGCGGTGTCATCGTGCCACATGACGGTCCCCCCTCCCCAACCGAGGCCGCCTGTCGAGCGTGCCGGGTCGCTCCTAGGGCCGCCGGTGGACGATCAGCAGTGCCCGGTCGTCGTCGGGCGAGCCCACCACCGCGACCAGCCGGTTGGCCAGGCCGTCCCACGAGTGCCGCAGCAGCCCCTCGGCCGCACCCAGCATGTGGTCGATGCCTAGCTCGATGTCGCGCCGCGGCACCTCGACCATCCCGTCGGTGTAGAGCAGCAGGCTGTCCCCCGGGGCGAGCCGGCCGACGTAGGACTCGTAGTCGACGTCCTCGACGATCCCGAGCACCGGGCCGTTGGTGCGGATCGGCTGCCAGCGCCCGGAGCCCGCGTATCGCTGGACCGGCGGCGGGTGGCCAGCGCCGCGGAGCTCGTACTCCCCGGTGACCAGGTCGAGAGAGACGTGGACGGCGGTCGCGAAGCCCTCGTCCCACGCGCGCTGGAGCAGGTAGTCGTTGGCCGCCGGGAGGAACCTCGCCGGCGGGAGGGCGCCGAGCAGGCCGCCCATGGCACCCGAGAGCTGCAGGGCGCGGGTGCCCGCGGCCTCTCCCTTGCCGGAGACGTCCACGACCGCGAGCTCGAGGTGCGTGCCCTGGTTCCGGGTCGTCGCCACGACGAAGTCGCCGGCGAAGGGGGACCCGCCCGCCGACGAGAGGGCCGACTCGACCATCCAGCCCGACGGCAGCGGAGGCATCGCACCCTGGGCGAGGATGCGGTCGCGCAGGTCGACCAGCATCGACTCCCGCCGCCGGCTGCCGATGCCGACCGGGCTGCGAGAGACGCTGATGGCCAGGACGATCACGCACAGCAGCGCGAGGATGACCAGCGCCGCCGTCGTGCGGCCCGTGAACGCCGGCTCCTTGATCGCCGCGACCAGCGTGGCGCCCCCGACCAGGAGGGCCAGCAGCGTCAGCCGCCGCGGCGAGAGGGTCAGCGCTGCCAGCAACAGCGGGACGTTCAGGCTCGTGAACGGCACCCGGCCGGGCGCGACCACGAATCCGACGGTCAGCGCGACGACCAGCAGGGCGAGCAGGGTGAGGGTCACGCGTTCGACGTTCTCGGGGCTGATCCTCCGCAGTCGCGTCACGGGGTCACTCCGGCCTGCCGCCGCGGGAGCGACCGGCCCTCGATCGGAAGACCGGCTGGCACCGGGGGCACCAGAACAGGTTGCGCCCGCCCAGGACCTGGGTCCGCACGGCGCCGCCGCAGACGTGGCACGCCTGGCCGGTACGGCGGTAGACGTAGACCTCTCCGCCGTGGTCGTCGACCCGCGGCGGACGCCCCATCGTCTCGGGCGTGTGCTCGGGCCGGACGGTGTCGATCCGTCCGGTGCGCACCCCCTCCGCCATCAGCACGACCAGATCGTGCCAGATCGAGCGCCACTGCGCGGCCCGAAGCGTCCGCCCGGGCCGGAGCGGGTGGATCCGGTGCCGGAACAGCACCTCGGCGCGGTAGACGTTGCCCACGCCCGCCAGCACGGTCTGGTCCATCAGCAGGGTGCCGATGGGCGACGCGCTGCGGCTGATCCGCGCCCACGCACGGTCGGGGTCGGCATCGGCGCGGAGCGGGTCCGGCCCGGAGCGCGCCACCACGGCGTCGCGCTCCGCCCGGGTCACCAGGGCACAGGTGGTCGCGCCGCGCAGGTCGGCGTAGGCCGCAGGGCGGTCCTCACGCGGCGAACGCACCAGCCGCAGCCGCACCTGGCCGACCGGCGGCGGCACGTCGGGCGTGTCGTCGTGCACGTCGAAGGTGCCGTAGAGGCCGAGGTGCACCTGGATGAACCGCTCCGCCTCGAACCGGATGAACAGCTGCTTGCCCCACGCATCCGCGTCGAGCAGCCGCGTGCCGTCGAGCTGCTCTGCGCCGGCCGCGAACCGGCCCTGCGGGCTCCCCACCCGCACCAGCTCGTCGGCGAAGACCTTCGTGACGTGGTCCGCGAGACGGTGGAGGGTGTGCCCCTCAGGCATCGCCCTGCTGATCGGCGGCGCCACCCAGGGCGGAGGGCGGGAGCGGCGGCAGCTCGCCGGTGGTCTCGTACGACGCCAGCTGGCCGATGCGCCGTACGTGGCGCTCGTCCCCGGGGAACGGCGTGCTCAAGAAGACCTCCACCAGGCGGGTCATCTCCTCGAGCGTGTGCATGCGCCCGCCCACGGCGACCACCCACGCGTCGTTGTGCTCGCGAGCGAGGGTCGCGGTCTCCTCCGACCAGGCGAGCGCGGCGCGGACGCCTTTCACCTTGTTGGCGGCGATCTGCTCACCGTTGCCGGAGCCGCCGATCACGACGCCGAGGCTGTCGAGGCCGGCGTCACGGTCGGCGACGACGCCCTCCGCCGCCCGCAGGCAGAACACGGGGTAGTCGTCGAGGGCGTCGTAGACGAAGGGGCCGTGGTCGACCGGCTCGTAGCCGTGCTCGGTCAGCCAGGTGACGAGGTGGGCCTTCAGCTCCAGGCCGGCGTGGTCGCAGCCGAGGTGGACGCGCATGTCGTAGGTGTGCCTTTCGGGTGTGCTGGGAGTGGTGGCTCAGGCGCGGTGCAGGCGTCGCGCGGCCTCGGCGATCGACCCGCTGATCGAGGGGTAGACCGTGAACACCTGGGCGAGCTGGTCGGCCGTCATCCGCTCGGTGACGGCGATCGCGACCGGGTGGATCAGCTCGGAGGCCCGGGGGCCGACGACGACACCGCCGAGCACGCTGCGGGACGCCGGGTTGACGAAGAGCTTCACGAACCCGTCGTGGATGCCCTGCATCTTGGCGCGCGCGTTGGTGGCGAGCGGCTGGACGACCACCTCGGCGGAGACCTGGCCGGCGTCCACCTGCTGCTGGGTGACGCCCACGGTCGCGATCTCCGGCGAGGTGAAGACGTTGGACGAGACCTCGGCCAGGTCGAGCGGCTGCACCGCGTCGCCGAGGAAGTGCCACATCGCGATCCGGCCCTGCATGGCGGCGACCGAGGCGAGCATGAGGACGCCCGTGCAGTCGCCGGCGGCGTAGACACCGCGGGCGGAGGTGCGGGAGACCCGGTCGACCCCGACGAACCCGCCCTCGTCCAGCGCGACGCCGGCCTCCTCGAGCCCCAGCCCGGCCGTGTTGGGGACCGAGCCGAGCGCGAGGATGCAGTGGGAGCCCTGGACCCGACGGCCGTCGGAGAGCGCCACGGTGACCACGTCGCCGTCGCGGGTCACCGACTGCATGCGGGACTGGGAGAGCACTGCCATGCCGCGGCGCTTGAGCACGTCCTCGAGCACCTGCGCGGCATCCGCGTCCTCCCCCGGCAGCACTCGCTCGCGGGAGGAGACCAGGGTGACCGGGATCCCGAGGGACTGGTAGGCGCTGGCGAACTCGGCGCCGGTGACGCCCGAGCCGACCACGATCATGTGCTCCGGGGTCTGGTCGAGGTCGTAGACCTGCTCCCAGGTCAGGATCCGCTCGCCATCGGGTATGGCCGTGGGAAGCGTCCGCGGTGCGGCCCCGGTGGCGACCAGGATCGCGTCGGCGTCGTAGGTCTGCTCGGTGCCGTCGGCCAGCGCGGCGACGACGCGACCCGGACCCTCGAGGCGGCCGCGACCGTGGACCACCGTCACGCCCTCCCGGTCGAGCCGGCCCTCGATGTCGGCGGACTGCGCGAGCGCGAGGCGCTTCACCCGCTGGTTGACCCGGTGCAGATCGACACCGGGGCGGTCGACGATGATGCCGAGCTCGCCGGCCTCGCTGAGGTCGGTCATCACCTCGGCCGTCGCGATCAGCGTCTTGCTCGGCACGCAGTCGGTCAGCACGGCCGAGCCGCCCACGCCGTCGGAGTCCACGACCACGACCTCGGCGCCCAGCTGCGCCGCGACCAGGGCCGACTCGTACCCGCCGGGTCCCCCGCCGACGATCACCACGCGCGCCACGGCCGGCCTCCTCAGAGGTTGATCATGTGACCGGCGATGCCGTGGATGGCTTCCTTCATCGCCTCCGACAGGGTCGGGTGGGCGAAGACGTTGCGGCCGACCTCGTCAGCGGTCAGGTCCCACTGCTGCGCCAGCGTCAGCACCGGCAGGAGCTCGGTCACCTCGGGCCCGATCATGTGGGCACCGAGGATCTCGTTGTGCTCGGCGTCGGCGACGACCTTCACGAAGCCCACGCCGTCCGCCATGCCGCGGGCCTTGCCGTTGGCCGAGAAGGGGAACGAGGAGGTCTTGACGTCGAAGCCCTTCTCCTTGGCCTGGGCCTCGGTGTACCCGAACGACGCGATCTGGGGCTGGCAGAACGTCGCCCGCGGGATCATGTCGAAGTCCAGCTCCATGGTCTCGGCGCCACCGATCGTCTCGGCGGCGATCACGCCCATCGCCTCGGCGGTGTGCGCGAGCATGAGCTTGCCGGTGCAGTCACCGATCGCATAGACGCCCTCGACGTTCGTCCGGCCGCGGCCGTCGACCGCGATCGCGCCGCGCTCGGTCAGCGCCACCCCGGTGGACTCCAGGCCGTAGCCCTCCACGCGCGGCGCGAAGCCGAACGCGGCCAGGAACTTGTCGGCCTCCAGCACCTGCTCGTCGCCGCCGTCCGCGGGAGCCACGGTCACCTTGACGCCGGAGCCGGTGTCCTCGACCCCCTTGACCGCGGTGGACAGCAGGACCTTCACGCCCAGCTTCTTGTACTGGCGCATCAGCTCCTTGGACACGTCGGCGTCCTCGGTCGGCACCATCCGGTCGAGGAACTCCACGATCGTGACGTCGACACCGAAGTTCTTCATCACGTAGGCGAACTCGACGCCGATCGCGCCCGAGCCGCCGATGATCATCGACCCCGGGAGGTTGTCGTCGAGGATCTGCTCCTCGTAGGTGACGACGTTCCGGGAGAGGGTGACCCCCGGGACCAGCCGCACCGTGGCGCCGGTGGCGATGATCAGGTTGTCGCACGTGTGCGCGGTGACGTCGCCGTTGGCGTCCGCGACGTCGACGGACTTCGGGCCGGTGAGCGTGCCCCAGCCGTCGATCTCGGTGATCTTGTTCTTCTTCATCAGGTAGTGGACGCCCTTGGCGCTCGCCTCGGCGACGCCGCGGCTGCGCTTGTGCGTCACCCCGTAGTCCATCACCGCGTCGCCCGAGATCCCGAAGGTGCTCTTCTCGTGCGTGATGATGTGCGCGATCTCCGCGTTGCGCAGCAGGGCCTTGGAGGGGATGCAGCCGACGTTCAGGCAGACACCGCCCCAGTACTGCTTCTCGATCACAGCGACGGACTTGCCGAGCTGTGCGGCGCGGATCGCGGCGACGTACCCACCGGGGCCGGCACCGAGGACGAGGACATCGAAGTGGCTCACGGGCGTCAGCCTAGTTCTCCGCCGGGGGGGACGGGCAGCGCGGGGTCCTTGTGTCGTGCGTCTCCTTCGGGGCAGAGTGCAGCCGTACTCCGCTCCGGCCGCGCACGGGCGCCGCCGATCCCCCAACCAAGGAGATGCTTCACCGATGTCTCGGATTCTCGGATACGTGCTTGCCTGCGTGGTCGCAGTGGCGAGCACGGCCCTGTTCCCCGTTCCGTCCGCCCAGGCCGGCCCGAGCGCCAGCTCCGGCTCCCTGCTGGACGTGATCGTCACGCTCGAGCCGACCGCCGATCCGGCAGCCGTGTCCGACGCCCTCGTCACGCAGCAGGGCGGGACCGTCACCCACGTCTACGAGCACGCCCTCAACGGCTTCGCGGCGACCCTCACCGACGCCCTGCTGGTGACCCTGCGCGGCGACGCCCGTGTCGCGTCGATCGAGATGGACCGGACGGTCCGCGCCAGCGACACCCAGAGCCCGACCCCGAGCTGGGGCCTGGACCGCGTCGACCAGCGCAACCTGCCGCTGAACAACGCCTACACCTACAGCAGCACCGGCGCGGGCGTCGACGTGTACGTCGTCGACACCGGCATCCTCACCACCCACCCGGACTTCGGCGGTCGAGCCGTGCACGGCACCGACACCGTCGACGGGGACAGCAACGCCACCGACTGCAACGGGCACGGCACACACGTCGCCGGCACCGTCGGCGGCACCGACTACGGCATGGCCAAGCAGACGCGACTGGTCGCCGTCCGGGTGCTCGACTGCGCCGGCTCCGGCACCACGTCCGGCGTCATCGCCGGGCTCGACTGGGTCGCCGCGAACCACCAGGCGGGCCGCCCGGCGGTCGCCAACATGAGCCTGGGCGGTGGCGCGTCGAGCGCTCTCGACGCCGCGGTGCGCCGCGTGATCAGCGACGGCGTCTCGATGGCCGTCGCGGCCGGCAACGAGAACACCGACGCGTGCACGAAGTCGCCGGCCCGGGTCGGCGAGGCGCTGACGGTCGCCGCCAGCGACCGCAACGACGCCCGCGCCAGCTTCTCCAACCGCGGGACCTGCGTCGACCTGTTCGCGCCCGGCGTCGACATCACCTCGGCGTGGCTGAGCAACGGCACGAGCACCATCAGCGGCACCTCGATGGCCTCCCCGCACGTGGCGGCCGCCGCAGCGCTCTACCTGCAGTCGAACCCGACTGCCTCTCCGAGCGCGGTGAGCACGGCGATCCTGGGATCGACGACGAAGGACAAGATCAGCAACACCGAGCGCACCTGCCTGCTCATCCTGTGCCAGCCGGCGACGCCGAACAACGACCTGCTCTACACCGGCCCCTGATCCCTGCGGCGTACGACGTCACGGAGGCTGCGCCGCGAGCGCGGAGAGCCTCGAAGCCACTAGCCTGTCGGCCGTGACGTCGTACGCCGCCTACGGGACCAACCTCGATCCCGCGCGCATGGGCGAGCGGTGCCCCCACTCACCCCTGCAGACCACCGGCTGGCTGACCGGCTGGCGGCTCACCTTCGGCGGTGAGGAGCACGGGTGGGACGGCGCGCTGGCGACGATCGTCCAGGACCCGCTGGAGCAGGTCTTCGTCGCCGTGTACGACGTCAGCCCCCTCGACGAGCCGAGCCTGGACCAGTGGGAGTCGGCCGACTCCGGGCTCTACCGCAAGACCAAGGTCCGCGTCTCGACGATGGTCGGCGAGGTGGTGGCGTGGACCTACGTGCTCGACGCGTACGAGGGCGGGCTCCCCTCGGCGTCGTACCTCGGCGTGCTCTCGGCCGCGGCCGAGTCGGCGGACGCACCGGCGGACTACGTGGCCGCGCTGCGCGCCCGCCCCTGCCGTTCCATCGGCTGAGCGTGACCACCACCGCCTGGCTCTCGTTGAGGCTCTCATGCGCATCTCCCCCCGGATCGCCCGTCTGATCGCCGGCGGCACCACCCTCGCCGCTGCCGCGATCACGTTCACCCTCCCCTTGCCGGCCGCGCCGGCCGCCCCGGCCCCGGACGTGAAGCCAGCGGCCGCCTCGAAGGCCCCCTCGGACCTCCGCGACGTGATGTGGGTGGGCAACAACTGGGACGGCACGGCGACCGTCATGGACGCCCGCACCTACGAGGTGCTCACGCAGCAGGTGGACCTGATCCCGGACAAGGTGCAGGAGCTGGCCGACATCGCCAAGAACCCGGAGTGGCTCGCGTACTACCTCGCGATCCAGGCCGGTCCCGGCGAGGGACACGCGCAGTACGTCGACGACATGTTCACCACACTCGACGGCCGGTACCTGGCGGTGTCGCGGCCGAGCTTCGCCGACGTCGTCTGGATCGACATCGCGAAGGCGACGGCCGGGGAGGCCGACTCGATCGTCCGCGAGCAGCCGATGGACGGGCGCCGCAGCGACCACATGGGCCTCTCCCCCGACGGTCGCCGCCTGCTGGTCTCCGACTCGACCTCCCGCCAGGTGATCGAGTACTCGATGGTGGACGAGACCCTCGCCGACGGCACCCGGGTGCAGATGGGCGACCGGATGCGAACCTTCGAGTCCGGCGAGACCCCGCACGAGAACAGCTACACGCGCGACGGCGAGCGGATCTTCCACGCCTCGATCGGGAAGGTCTACACGCCCGGCGACGACCCGCTCCTCGACGAGCTCAAGGGCGACCGGTGGTTCCAGGTGGTCCGCGCCTCCGACTTCTCGATCCTGCGCCGCTGGGACATCGGCCGCGAGCTGGCCGAGGCCGGCCACCCGCAGATGAGCGGCGCGGTGCGGCCGATGGCGATCGCAGCGGGAGAGCGGTTCGTCTACTTCCAGGTCTCGTTCTTCCACGGGCTCGTCGAGTTCGACACCCGGGCCCGTGACCTCAACCAGAGCTCCGACTACATCCTCGGCCGCGTGCAGGAGCCGGCCGTCGGCGCCGTCACCCGCCTGATCCCGCTCCCGAACCGGGTGCCGCTGATGCCGCGCGAGCTGTACGTCAACGACTCCGCCCACCACGGCCTCTCGATCAACGAGAACGGCTCGACGCTCTGCGTCGCCGGCACCATGGACGACTACGCCGCGTTGGTGGACCGGAAGACAGGGAACTACTTGATCTTCGACAAGGAGACGACGGGCCACAGCTACGGCAAGCCGTACTGGACCACCGAGGGTGTCGACGACACCTGCTGGATCTCGCTGTCGGAGGCCGATGCGGTCGCCGTCCTCGACCCGTCCACGGGCAAGGAGCTCGCCTACGCCGACGTCGGCAACCACCCTCAGCGGGTGCGCCACGGCTACGTGCGCGAGGACGTCGTCGCCAGCTGGTGACTAGGCTCCGGTCCGTGACCGAGTCGCCGACGCCGTACGCCCTGGCCGATCAGGCCGCCTCCCGCCTCGCCGACCTCACCGGGGTGGCTCGACACGACATCGCGCTCGTGCTCGGCTCCGGGTGGCTGCCCGCCGCCGAGGCGCTCGATCCCACGGGCGAGAACACCACCGAGCTGGACGCGACGGACCTGCCCGGCTTCGCCGCGGCCGCCGTCGCCGGCCACTCCGGCAAGGTCCGGTCGATCCGGCTTCCCGGGGAGAGCGGTGACCGGTTCCTGCTCGCGTTCCTCAGCCGCACGCACTTCTACGAGGGCAGGGGCGTCGGGGCGGTCGTCCACGGCGTCCGTACGGCGGCCGCGGCGGGCTGTCACGCGATCGTGCTGACCAACGGCTGCGGCGGGCTCAAGGACACCTGGGAGCCCGGCCAGCCGGTGCTGATCAGCGACCACATCAACCTGACCGGCCGCTCCCCCATCGTGGGCGCCAGCTTCGTCGACCTCACCGACCTGTACTCGCAGCGCCTGCGCGAGCTGTGCCGCACCGTGGACCCGTCGCTCGACGAGGGCATCTACGTGCAGTTCCCGGGTCCCCACTACGAGACGCCGGCCGAGATCGGCATGGTGCGGGCGATCGGCGGCCACCTCGTCGGCATGAGCACGACTCTCGAGGCGATCGCCGCCCGTGAGGCCGGCATGGAGGTGCTGGGCATCAGCCTGGTCACCAACCTCGCCGCCGGCATCAGCGGCGACCCACTCGACCACGCGGAGGTGTTGGAGGCGGGACGGGCCGCCGCCAGCCGCATGGGCGACCTGCTGGGCAGGGTCGTCCCGCTGATCTGACGGCGGCCCGACTGGACCGACGGGTTCCTCAGCTCGCCCGGTTCATCGTCCGCACCCCGACCCACAGGCCGAGCACGCCGACGAGCGCCGACGCACCGAAGCCGGCGGCCACCGTCTCGATCGGGAACGAGCCGTCGAAGAGCGCACGCTCCGCCTCCACGACGTACTTCAGGGGGTTCAGGTCGGCGGCGGTCTGCAACCAGCCCGGCGCGCCGTCCAGCGGGAGCAACACCCCGGCGAGCAGCAGCAACGGGAAGATCACGGTCTGCTGGACCGTCCAGAACACCCACGCCTGCTCCTTGGCCGCCACGGCCAGCGCGAGGCTGAGCGAGCCCAGACCGACGCTGAACGGCGCCAGCACGAGCACGCCGACGAGCACCCCACCGACGTGCAGGTCGAAGCTGAACGGCGCCACCGCCAGCACGATGATCGCGGTCTGCAGGAGCAGCGGGACCATCTCGCGCAGCGCCTTGCCGATCATCAGCGCGGAGCGCCGCACCGGTGAGACGAGCAGCCGCTCGAACGAGCCGCTGATGATCTCCTCGCTGAGGTTGGCGCCCGTGAACGAGGCACTCATCAAGGCGGTCATGGAGACGATGCCCGGCACGAACCACTGCAGTGCCGAGCCGTCGGCGGTCGCGGGGAGCAGTGGCGCGAAGAGCCCCAGGAAGACCAGCGGCTGCACCATGGCGAACAGCACGGAGGCGGGCTGGCGGAGCACCGGCTGCAGCTCGCGGACCAGGACGTTCACGATGTCGGCCAGGAGGCCGACCCGTTTCGCCGCCACAGGGGCACGACGGTTGGGGGACGCGGACGCGACCGGCGCCTCGATCTGGATGGTCATGCTGCCTCTCCTTCGGTGGCGGCGCCGTCGACGACGGGGCCGGTGTTGTCGGACTCACGCAGACTCCGTCCGGTGAGGTTGAGGAAGACGTCGTCGAGGGTCGGTCCGACGACCTCCAGCCGGGCGATCGGCATCCCCGCGCCCGCCAGCTCGGCCACCAGCCCGGGCGCGGCGTCCCGTCCGAACGGGACCCGGACTGCGACATGGCTGTCGGTGACCGTCACCTGCGCGCCGGGGATCCGGTCGGCCCGTTGCGCCGCCGCGTGCGCGGCGTCGGCGTCCGCGAAGTCCATCGAGACCAGGTCGCCCAGTGCCGACTTCAGGCCGGCGGCGGTGTCGTCGGCGATCACCTTCCCGTGGTCGATCACGATGACCCGGCCGGCGAGCGCATCGGCCTCCTCCAGGTAATGCGTGGTCAGCACGATCGTGGTGCCCAGCTCCTGGTTGAGCCGCCGCACCTGCTCCTGCAGGTTGACCCGGTTCTGGGGGTCCAGCCCAGTCGACGGCTCGTCGAGGAACAGGATCGCCGGCTCCTGGACCAGCCCGATCGCCACGTCGAGCCGCCGGCGCTGACCGCCGGAGAGCTGCGACACCGGCCGGTCCGCGTGCTCGCCGAGATCGAACGCCTCGAGCAGCTGGTCGCTGCGCATCCGCGCATCCCTCCGCGACAGGCCGTGCGCTCGCGCCTGGCAGATCAGCTCGTCGCGCCCGCGGAACTGGTGGCCGGCGGCGTTCCCCTGGCCGACGTACCCGATCGAGCGTCGGACCGCGGCGCGGTCCGCGACGACGTCGTGCCCGGCGACCTCCGCCGATCCCGCGGTCGGGGCGATGAGCGTGGTGAGCATGCGCAAGGTGGTCGACTTGCCGGCCCCGTTCGGTCCGAGGAACGCGACCAGCTCGCCGGCCGCGACCTCCAGGTCGAGCCCACGCACGGCCTCGATCGTCTGCTTGTTGCGCGTGAAGTGGCGGGTGAGGCCGGTGGTGCGGATCACCGGGCCGCCGCCAGTCTTGATGTGGTTCGTCTCCATGACGACCACGCTAGGAGGCATTCCGGTCAGGTTCTGTCCTGATTCTGCCTAGACTGGGAGCCGTGAGCACGAGCGCGCGGATGCTGCGGCTGCTGTCGCTGCTCCAGACCCATCGCTTCTGGTCCGGCAGGGAGCTCGCCGGCCGACTGGAGGTCAGCGAGCGCACCCTGCGCCGCGACGTGGACCGGCTCCGCGACCTGGGGTACGACGTCGACGCCGTCCGGGGCGCCGCCGGTGGCTACCAGCTCCGGGCCGGTGGCAGCCTGGCCCCGCTCCTGCTCGACGACGACGAGGCGGTCGCGATCGCGGCGGGCCTCCGCTCGGCGGCGAACGGCGGCGTCCCCGGCTTCGAGGACACCGCGGTGCAGGCGCTCACCAAGGTGATCGCGCTGATGCCGCCTCGGCTCCGCCGCCGGATGGACGCCCTGAAGACGCAGACCGAGGGGCTGCCGTGGACCGACGGTGGGCCGGGGCTCGACGCCGCCGTGCTGACCACGCTCGCCCAGGCCTGCCGGGACGACGAGCCGGTGTCCTTCGACTACACCGCGGCCGACGGCACTGCAACCGGCCGCCGGGTCGAGCCGCACCGGCTGGTCAACCTCGGCCGACGCTGGTACCTCGTGGGCTACGACCGCGACCGGCAGGACTGGCGGTCCTTCCGGGTGGACCGGGTCGCCGGCACCCCGGCCACATCCGGTCAGCGGTTCCGCCCCCGCGAGATCCCGGGCGGGAACGCGGTCACCTTCGTCCGCAACGGTCTGCGCAACCAGCCGCAGCGCTACCAGGTGCGGGTTCGGATGGCAGCGCCGGCCGCGGCCGTCGGGGCCTACCTGGGCCGGTGGGGCGACGTCGAGCCGGCCGGCGCCGACGCCTGCGTGCTGTCGATGAACACCGAGACGCTGGACTGGCCGGTGATGGTGCTCGCCAACTTCGACTGCGACTTCGCCGTCGAGACGCCCCCCGAGCTGGTCGACCTCCTCGCCCGCGTGGCGCGGCGGTTCACCGAGGCCACCCGCTGAGCCGGGTGCTCAGCGTGCGGCGTAGTCGCGATCCCTCTCGCCTCGGATCCACAGGGTGTCGGCGGTATCGGTGCCCTCGGCACGCAGCTCGCGCTTGAGCACCTTGTTGGTGGCCGTGCTCGGCAGCTCCTCGGCGATCCGCACGTAGCGCGGCCACGCCTTCGGTGAGAGGTCCCGCTGGGCGCCCAGGAACTCCTCGAACGCATCGGGGGTGAGCGCCGCCCCGTCCCGCAGCACCAGCGCGCACATGAGCTGGTCGCCGACCCGCTCGTCCGGGACGCCGTACACCGCGGCCTGGCTGATCGCCTCGTGGCGCAGCAGGATCTGCTCGATCGGAGCGGCGGCGAGGTTCTCGCCGTCCACCCGCAACCAGTCGCTGGTGCGGCCGGCGAGGTAGACGAACCCCTTCTCGTCCCGGTAGGCGAGGTCACCCGACCAGTACATGCCACCGTCGAGCCGGTCGGAGGTGGCCTTCGCGTCCTTGTAGTAGCCCGCGAAGAAGCCGGCGCCGGTCGTGTTCACCAGCTCGCCGACCGCCGAATCGAGGTTGGTCACCCGGCCGTGCTCGTCGAAGACCGCCCGCGGGCACTCCTGCCGCGTCTCGCGGTCGTAGACGGCGACGCCGTCGAACGGGACGCCGATCGACCCGGGCGGCGTGTCGTCGGTGCGGGTGATGATGACCGCGGTCTCGGTGGAGCCGAAGCCGTCCCAGACCGTGCAGCCGAAGCGCTCCGCGAACTGCTCGATGTCGCGATCGGAGGCCTCGTTGCCGAACGCGACCCGGAGCGGGTTGTCCCTGTCGTCCGGGCGTTCGGGAGTGGCGAGGACGTAGGCCAGCGGCTTGCCGACGTAGTTGAGGTACGTCGCGCCGTAGCGACGCACGTCGTCGACGAAGCTGCTCGCGCTGAACTGCGCCACGGCCAGCGCGGCGCCGGACTGAGCGGCCACCGCGTAGCCGGCGAGGATCGCGTTGCTGTGGAACAGCGGCATCGAGCAGTAGACGACGTCGGCGGGGGTGATCGAGAACTTGTCGGCGAGCGTCGCCCCCGACAGGACCACCATGAAGTTGGCGACCTGCACCGCCTTCGGGTCGCCACTGGTGCCCGAGGTGAAGATCAGCATGAAGGTGTCCATGGTCTCCACCGTGCGGAACCGGTCGGTGGAGCGCGGCGCGTCCGCAGCCTGACGGCGCCACGCGTCCTCGTCGGTGTTGACGACCCTCGCCCCGCCGAGGTCCAGCCCGTCGAGCAGACCGATGTGCTCGTCGTCGGTGAGCAGCACCTGGCAGTCGGCCCGGCGGACGTCGGAGGCGAGACCCTCGCCCCGCCTGGTCGCGTTGATGCCGACCGTGACGTGCCCGCCGATCGCGCCGGCGGCGATGGCCATCGCCATCTCCGGGGTGTTCTTCATCAGCACGCCGACGTGGACCGGGCGCTCGGGGTCGACCATCGCATGCAGCAGGTGGGCGCGGGCGGCGCTCTCGCCGACGTAGTCACGCCAGCTCCACACCTGCCCCTGGTGCTTCAGACCCGGCGTGTCGCGTTCGGCGTGCTGGAGGAGGAAAGCCTGGACGGTGTCAGACATGGGACGGCTCCGGTGCTGCCTGGTGGGACTGGGACGGGGAGGGAGCAGGCAGGTGGCGTCGCAGGAAGGCGACGGCGTGCGCGACGGCCAGCTCGTGGCAGGGCTTGCCCGGGAAGAGATCGAAGTGGTCGCCCGGGTAGTGGCGCACCTCGGCACGGCCGGCGAAGGCGGCCTTGGCGGACGCGTACGGCGGGGCGCTGTTGTCGAAGTCGGCGATCTGCACCAGCCACGGGACGGCCAGCCTCCGCGCGTCCTTCGCCGGGGCGCGGGTGCCGAGCTCCATGACGACGTCGGCCGCGACCTCGTTGCGCCACGTCGGTCCGGCGATCGAGAGGTAGTCCTCGTACGCGCCCGGCAGGGTGAGCGCGCCGACCTGGCCGGGGGGCGCCACGACCGGGATCATCGCGGGGCCGCGGCCCGCCCGGCGACGTACCGCGGAGACCACGCCGCGGCCGGTGGACGTCAGCAGCTGGGCGGACGTGTGATGCCGCGTCGCCAGCCTCGCCGCGGCGAGCCCGTCGACCAGCGGCACCGCGGAGATGACGGCCACGACG